>NZ_JBMPPI010000032.1:0-66593 GCF_049340245.1 Undibacterium sp. TC4M20W | reverse complement strand
AGCAAGTATTGGCAGTAATCCAGTCGGCTCGGACGTTTTGATGTCATGTCCCTTAGTGTACTGACTTGAAAGCTGCTTTGGGTTTACATCATTTTTAAAATAGCTCACTTTTTTTGCGTAAGTCCTAATCAGAAAAAAAATACCAGATTTTTCGCTTCCTAAGATTGGGAAGCTACTATTATGGACATCAGCAGGATTAGTTTTTTCGATTGTTCCCTATTTCATAGCATATGATTTTGATCGCATCATTTGGGGAAATTTTCGAGCAGAGTTAATTTTTGCTGCCACAGTTTTTTCTTTGAGTGCAGCAATATTTGAAGAGATACTTCATAGATATTTGCTTTTTAGATTTCTTCTATCCCGGTTTCACTTATGGGTTGCTTTTTTTGGGCAACTCTTTTTTGTTTATCGGTGTGCATTTTTTTATCTATAAGATCACATGGATCAATTGCTTGTCGCTTGGCATCGCAGGAATTCTGTTTTCGTTGCTTTGGTTACTTACAAAAGATTTTATAGCTTCAATGCGCGCGCCGGACTTTTGTCGGGTGATCCATCACTGTTCGCAATATTGCTTCATATAGGCTGCGAATCAATTATGGTTTTTCTCGTTTTATATATTTTGATCAAGAAAAAAATTTTCGCATGAGAATTTTTCAGTTTTTGATATCCAGTGCTGTACGTGCGATTAACGCTAGCCTAATCGTAGGTAGGTCGGCCTGACCACCTCCAGCAAAAAGTGGATTGGCATATAATGTCTGTACGGTCATGCAAGATGAACGCCATTGTAAAAAAACTGAGAAAGCAGACTAACATGCCATATGGATTTACCTTGTTTATATTGGGTGTGATTTGCGGATGGGTTACTGAGTTGCGGGCACGACGTTACCAGCCGGACATCACGCATGCTTCTGTGCAGTACGCAGACCGACTCTATCGCAGTGGCACTTTCGAATATCTTTTCTGGAGAAGCTCAATCAGGAAATTAACTTTGGTTTTTGAGCGTGAGCCAGAGGAGGTGAAGGAGTATGTCTCGTCAATGAGAAAAACCGAATTGATGAGCTGGGCATTGGTGATTGTGGGAGCCGCCCTTATGATGTGGGGAGCGCGCTAAGCTGATTCGCGTTGCATGCAGCATGCGTACGATTACGCTCGCGCTAATCGTACCTACAGACTAAAATTTAGGTGAAGCAGTGCGTAATCCCCCGCCGGGTTGGAATTGTTTGAATGTCAGACCTGACCCCGCACTCGCGCACAACGGCATTATCGCCATCAAGGCAGTGGCCCATAAACTGGCAAGAGCTTGCTTTCATATGCTCAAGACTGGAGAAAGTTTTTCGGTGGAGCGTTGTTTCACCTGAGAGTTGGCAACACTGCGTGAGCCAGAGATTGGGGTTGGATCACAAACCATCAGAACTGATTGGACACGCAGTATCTGCCATCACAATCGTTGTTTTACAATGAGTCGTCTGCAATGCGAGCCACAAGGGGTTGGAACCGAATCCGGTAGCCACAGATCTGCCCATCACTTGGACGCAACGCGGTACTGAGATGCTTCTGGAGTAGCTGGGCTACCTGGGCGAAATCCAGCTTGATGTTTCGCTAGATCCACATGGGTGACTGGTGCGATTCACGCAACCACACGTTGAAGCAAAAGGCACGACGGCATTCTGAAACAAGCGTGTGATGGCATGGTAAATATGATCGCGGTGTATTGCGAGTATGTTGTTCGGCTACTTGACTACCGGGGGCTAATGGGTGACCCTATTTTTCCGAAGCAGCTTATGCAAGAATGGCTCATAAGTTAGCGGCGGACAGCATTGGTGGGATCGTGGCCGGAACAACAGAGTTAACACAGTTGCTAGAAACCTTATTTACTAAAGGATTGTGACAATGAGAGATTGCTATAAGAAATTCTGGAAGCGCGTGCTAGTCGAAAAAATGCATATGAATTTCCCTGATTTTGTTTTGAAAGAGACGCCATCAAGAAAAGCAGCAGATGAGATAAAACCGTCTGCTAAGCCTATCAAATTTGTCTGGAGCTCTATCGATAAATTAACTTTCAGCATTGAATTTTTGGGCCATCCGCGACAAGACTATTTCGAAGGATATTGTGAATGGTCGGAGGCAGGTAAATCAAAAACGGATGCGTATTGGAATATACAGCCATTTACTGATGAAACTATTGCTTCTCCAAAAGCAGTTGTTTTAATACAAGTACTGTCGGGTCCAATTGCTGGATTCAAGCCAGAGGAAATAGCGTATAACTGGTCAATTTGGAAGCCTAGTGTGACAATTGAGGATATAAATGCCTATCAAGCAGAATTCATGGCTGAGGAAATGCGGCAGATTGGTGATCCTGAAGCGAAGATGCGGGTTGAGGTTGCCGTTGACAGGGCGATCGCAGATGTTAAGCGTTGTGCGCTGCCTTGGTTTGAAAAGAAACTAGATTGGTACAAGAAAAATAAAGTGGCAAATTAAACGAGTCGCCTGCTACTGCTGCCCTGTTCAGTGTTCAGTTAAACCAAATCTCTCAGCCAGACCAGCATTTTTTTGCACAATCTGGCTGAGGTTTTGGTTCAGTTGAACACCGATCTGACTAATTTTAATCAGTAAAGTCAAATTCATTGGCTCGCTTGCTTAAATTTTATGCAAATCGTTTGTTAAAGATGAACACCTTCCCGAACAGCATTGCTGCCCGCTCTCGATGCTCATTTTGTTTCGGAGATATTCGTCGCTAATGCCGCAAATAATATCCCCGTAACAACCCATTCCAAGCCGTAAAGTGTGGCACCGATTTCGGTACGATTTTGTACGGATCAATGCCCCGCCATGCTTCAGCTGGGGTCAAGCCATGCAAATGCTGATGCGGTCTTATCACGTTGTACCACGTCGTAAATTCAGCAAACATGCTATCCATGCCCTGTTCAGGGACGTAGGTACGATTAGATTCTATGGTTCCCGTCAAGTTTTTATCGAGATGAGATCACAATTAAAATCAACGCCGTTCTTGATCAAGCTAAAAGCAATCCGCAATATTTTACGGGCGATGATCATGATAGCGGCCGTTGAGGGCCAGCCAAGCTGACGGTAATGTTGGTACACAGGTGCCCATACCTTTGATTTTGCTGCTGCCATACCAGCGTTAAAGAGCAAGCGGCGCCCTTCAGCAGGGCCTCGCTTGGACAACCTCCTGCGGCCACGTTTCTGACCAGAGTCACACGGACGTGGATCCATACCGACAAATGCAACGACAGCGTCACTGTTTGTGAAGCGAACGCGGTCAAACAGATTAGCCAGCCAGGAACTCGTTAATAGTCCGACGCCTGCAATGGATTGCAGGCGGCAGACTTGTTCATCACGCTTGGGAATATCCTTATTCAATCTGGCAATGTCCTGATCGATTTGTTTGAGTAATTCTGTAAAGCTGTCTAAAAGCCTGGCTGACTTCACTTTCAGTGATGGTGCTCCATCACAAGTCAGGCGCAAAGCCGTCTTTAGAGAAACAATTTTAGCCCTGCGTTTAAGCAGCTCATCCATCGTGCGTTGCTCCGGCGTAGCTGGTTCATAGCGGCGCAGTTCCTTGATTTCATGGGCCAGGTAACGTGCAATGAGCATGGCATCGACGTTGTCAGTCTTGGCTCGCGCCCCAACCCCTTTCGCATAATGACGGGTATCTTTAGGATTGAGCACATAAACATGCAGGCCCATCTGGAAAGCCAGGTCGGCCAGCATCTGGTGATAGGTGCCAGTTGCTTCCATCGCAATAGACGAGCCAGGTGGCAGTTGTTTCAGGAATTTCTTTAAAGCAGCTAATTCATTAGGAACAGCACGCACCGGGAAACTGCTTTCAGAGCAGGCGATAACGACCTCAGATTTCGCCACATCAACACCTATGAATAACGGGGATTGCATGATTGCCTCCTTATCGTTAAAGTGAGAATGTTGGGGTGGCCACTTCTTCACGTTAGCTTGCACATATCGGCGGTATTGGTTGGCAGGCCTATTGACCGCTGGATTCCTCATCGACGTTGAAGAGGTGGGGTGGGAGAGTTCTAATCGGGTCTGTCAGCGAAAACTGCAGATGCGCAGCGTTGTCCCTCCACCCCGACGCTTTCTAGTTTCCCAGAAATCGTCACTTATAACCATACAAGCGCAGCGTAATCGTACGCATGGTGTTCGCCAAAATAATCACAGACTCAAAAAATCTGATCTTCGCAAAATGTTTTTATCGACGGCATATTGTTCTTCGCTGAAAATATTGGGTAACCGTTGTGGTGACTTTAAATCTCATCAAGTGGTCACGGCTGGCATGTGTACGATTACGCTGCGTTAATCGTACCTACAAGAAGATGGCCGCAATACCTGTTACTCTCCCTGCTGCCCAACCAGCGCCCCACAACTTCAACAGCACCGGATTCTTGTTATCCACCGCCCGGTACAGGCGTATATCCATCTCCATAGACCATTGCTCACCGCCAGCGCGTACGAGTTTGCCTTCTGCCAGTTCATTGGCGATGCTGCTTTGTGGTAGCCAAGCCAGGCCGTGGCCTTCGAGTGCCATGCGTTTCAAGAGTTCGGCCATGTCGCTCTCGTAGGCATTCACAAAATAGCAGGGCTGGTCTGAGCGGGCCAGTACGCGTTCTACCACGCGGCCAAAGAAGGATGCCTTGATGTTGTTAAGGCGGGGGATGGGTTTGGTCTTGCTGCCGGGCAGGCTGTACAGGGCCGTGCCCTTGCGGCTGGGTACGGATACCGGCAAGACAATCTCGGTGCCCAGACTCACATATTCATACCGCAGGGCATCAAGCTCCACTGGCAGGTCGGCATGGTAGTAGGACAGCAGCAAATCGCAATTGCCTTCAACGAGGGAGAGTACAGAATCATGCACATTGGCTGGCAGGATGCTGGCGTGGATTTCACCGACTTGCGAGCGCACACTCTTTAACCACATGGGGAAAAAATTCAGCGACAGCGTGTGGCCGGCAGAGATGCGCAGCAGGTTTTCATCCGGCCCGCGCACACGCAGTTGTGCCCGCGTGTCGTTCAAGAGGCGCATGGCTTCTTCTGCCGAGGCGCTAAAGATTTTACCGGCAGGCGTCAGCACCAGGGGGTAAGTACTGCGATCTACCAGGTCGGCACCTACCCAGGCTTCCAGGCTGCGGATGCGGCGGCTCAGGGCAGACTGGGTCACATGCCTGTCGTCTGCCGCACGAGAGAAATTGCGTGTCTGCGCCAGGCTCAAAAAATCTTCCAGCCATTTGATGTCCATGTATCGTCTCCAATGCGTCCCCAATGCGTCCCCTGCACCTTGATGACTGCCATTGTATCCCCGTGCGCGGTACAAAAAACCATCTATGTAGTATCGGCATAGAACTAGACCGATTTTGCATAAACATTTTCTGGCTATCCGGTATCTTTATTGGTACGCCCAAAAAAGAAAATCAAGCTGCCATGAACATGACAATCAAACCAGAAGCACATCAAACCCGGCTCGGCATTATCGGCGGCCTGGGCACGCTGGCAGGGGTGGATGTGTATTTCAAGCTCGCCCGTGCACTGGCGCGTGACAGTATTTCTGAGCGCTATGAGCTGTTCTTTGAACAACACCCGTTTGAAGGCAATGAAAACTCAGGCGGTGAAAACCCCAACCTGAATGCGCGCAAACTATACATTTTCGACATGATCAGGCGCTTTGAAAAAAGCCGGGTAGAGCGCGTGCTGCTGCCTTGTTTTATCAGCCACACTTTCATCAGGGAGCTGCAAAGCGAGCTCTCAACACCCATCGTCAATATCATGGATGCCTTGCTGGCCCATTTGCAGCAAGAGTTCTCCGCTGGCTGCAAGGTCGGCGTGCTGGCATCGACCTATGTCAAAAACAAAAAACTGTTTGACCAATACTTTGCAGGTTCAGGCATTACGGTAGTGTACCCTGATGATGCCGTGCAGGACGGCTGCGTCATGTCGGCGATTTATGGCGAGCAGGGTATCAAGGCAGGCAATCTGCAGGGTGATGCTGTCAATCGCCTGCATGAGGCCTGCGTGCACTTGCTGGCACGCGGTGCTGATGTGATTATCTCCGGTGCCACCGATGTTGCTATCGTGGCCGATCTGCTGCGCAGCCGTGGCATACCCATCGTTGATACCAACCAGGTGTATGTCGAATATGCGCTGCGCAATGAGCAGGCACCGCAGCCGCGCAGCTTCAAAATAGGCGTAGTCGGTGGCGTGGGGCCAGCGGCCACGGTAGATTTCATGGACAAGATCATCCACAACACCCACGCCGCGCGTGACCAGGACCATATCAAGATCATGGTCGAACACAACCCCCAGATCCCCGACCGCACCGCCAACCTGATTGCCGATGGCGAAGACCCCACCATCGCCCTGTACTCTGCCTGCAAGCGCCTGGAAGAAAACGAGGCAGCGCTGATCGCCATCCCCTGCAACACCGCGCATGCCTACGTCAAGCGCATACAGGCGCACCTGTCCATCCCCATTGTCAACATGCTGGAAGAAACGGTCAGCTACATCCGTGCGCATTTCACTTTGCCTGCCAAAGTGGGTTTGCTGGCGACGTCCGGCACGATCGCCAGCCGCGTCTATCATGATGCCGCCGTTGGGCAGGGTTTTGAACTCATCACGCCAGATGCGGTACATCAGGACAAGGTCATGAACGCCATCTACGGCCCGCTGGGCATCAAGGCGGGCCATACCGGTGGTGTCGCCCGGCAGGATTTGCTTGATGCGCTGGCGCACCTGGTTGAGCAGGGCGCGGCGGTCGTCATCCTCGGTTGCACCGAGTTGCCGCTGGTCTTGCAACAAGACCCGGCATTTGTCATTGCTGGCAGGGCGGTTGCTTTGCTTGATCCTACGACGATACTGGCACAAGCCTGTGTCAAGCGGGCCGAGGCAGCGCAGCTTCACTAAAGCCGCAAGTATTTATTTGAAGTAAATTTTGGGAAGGTATCTCATGGTCAAGCTCGTCTGTCAGTTTGTAATGCTGCAATTTGTTATCCTGCTGCTGTTGCCATTCTCTGCTATGGCTACCGATACCCTCGCCAATATCCGCGAACGCAAGACCGTCATCATTGCGCACCGCGAATCATCGATTCCGTTTTCTTATCTCGATGCGCAACAGCGCCCGGTTGGTTATGCGCTGGATATCTGCCTCAAAGTCGTCGATGCCATTAAACGAGAACTCAAGCTGCCCACGCTGCAAGTCAAATACCTTGCCGTGACCCCGGCTAACCGTTTGCAGATGATAGCAGATGGCCAGGCTGATCTTGAATGTGGCTCGACCACCAATACCGCAGAGCGGCGCAAGCAAGTTGATTTCAGCATCGCCTATTTCATCGCCGGCGCCAAGATGCTGGTGCGCAGTGATTCTGGCATACGCAACTGGGGTGACCTGCGCGGCAAGACCGTGGTCACTACCAAAGGCACGACCAATGCGCAAACCCTGGCAGACCGCGGCCAGGTACGCTCATTGAATTTAAACCTGATAGAAAGTAAAGATCATGCAGAAGGTTTTGCCATGGTCGCACAAGGCAAGGCAGCTGCCTTTGCGATGGATGACGTTTTGCTCTATGGCCTGCGCGCTGCCGCTGCACATCCGGCAGATTTTCAGGTAGTCGGCGATTCGCTATCGACCGAGCCCTATGCCATCATCTTTCGCAAAAACGATACCGCCTTCAAACACCTGCTGAACCAGGAACTCAGCCGCATCATGCTCGACGGCGACATCTACCGCATGTACGACAAATGGTTCATGCAAGCCATCCCGCCACACAACATCAAACTGCAACTGCCGATGAGCCAGTTATTACGCTCGTCCCTGCGCTTCCCGTTGGCGGACGTGGCGGATGTGACGAATATAGCAGGCGCGGCACCTTAGGCACGGCCTGGCTAAGCAAGACGAATGCCTCAGGCAGCGGGAATATTATTGAGCAGCGAAAAATGCTTGAGTCGGTCGACAAAAGCCGCTGAAGAAACAAGCACGGTAAACACATTAAGAGCGCCATCACGTATCCAGAACGTCACATGCGAAACGCGGCCTTCTTTGACTGAGAGGGCAACATTGTTGCCTGGGTAATTTGCCACAGTCCCCATTATCACGTCGCCAGCCTTGCCGGTTTCCCAACGCATGATCTGCTCGGGCTTGAGTGCAATCTGATGCTGCGCGTTCATCAGATAGATGGTTTTGCTGTCATAGTCCAGGGAAATGGCGCTCTGATCGCCTATATCTATGCATTTATCATCCGTGTATTTGCAAAAGGCATAGGCTCTTTTCTCAAACTTCTTGCGCTCACGCCTGTTGTGTCCCAGCCCCACGATGACATTGTAAGCCATCCACAACAGCACCGGCAGACCCAATATGTTTCTCATATACTGAGCGCTAAAGTTCATATTGATCAGATAAAGCAAAAACCAGGCGATCAACACGTTCCTGACAAAACTGAGCTTTAAAAAAGAAAGCATCTTGAATAACCCCGCGTGCGCTAAAGAAATGATGGTGGATTGATAAACTATTATAAGTGTAAGGGCAAGAACATGATTCTACCAAGCGGACTAACTGTGTAATCAAACGTTACAGTCGTCTCACGAACAGACAGGATAGCTACTCTGGAATTGCAGAGGTGCAACAAAATTAAAGATAAGCAGGCGGGCTACGTGGGACATGCCTGGGTCACTATGAGGGTGGCAACAGGATTTGCAGGGGGGGCGGTGTGCAACATCCTGAGTCGCAATAAGTGAGGGAGCTGGAACCGGGGGGGATGTTGCATGCCATGCAGATATTGCCCCGGTCTGCGGCAACTCATGTGTACGATTACGCAGGGGCTATCCGCACCTGCGTGGGCTAATTCTTTGGTTTCATATCTTCAATAATTTCAAGTCGGGCGATGTCTCCCTCGCAGCGATGGATGCGCACATGCAAGCCATTTTTCATTTTTCCGCCACCGGCTGCTGTAGTCTTGTAGGCCGCCGTGTTGCCCGGGCTTGGGTAAACGAATTGCTTTGAGGCGATCTCGAAAGATTCTATCGAATCATATTTTGAATATCTACCAGGTACAAAATGCTCGATTGTTCCATCGGTCATTTCACATTGCCCTTTTTCATAGGCAGAACGGAGCTCCATGTAATCCGCATGGGCCCTCCAGGCGCTGAGTGCAGCTACAGACAAAATCAGAGCAAATATAATGAATGGCAGGGCGCGAATCACTTTGTCATAGAATCTACTGAAAGTGTGCCCAGTCGATACTTTTCGCTTGCGCAGTATGTTCACGACAAGTTGAACGCTGCCTAGTACTACATAGAATGTAACAGATATCCAATTTATATTGGACTGCCAGCTAGCTTGCGTGATGTCGAAAACGACGGTTGAGGTCATGTTTATCCTGGTGTGGCTGCCAATTATCTTGGCTCAATGCCACATTGTATCAATACCAACACCAGACACAGGTTTTTGTCTGTGTCTGGCTGGTGTATTGCAGCGCGCGTAGGTGCGATTAGTGAAACGAAATCGCACGCATGTCGATGCTGAAAAATATCAATAAGCACCACTAAATCATGCGTGCGAATACGCAGGGCGAATCGTACCTCCATGCCAACGTCGATTAATTCTGTAGGGTGCGCCGTGCGCACCATCCTGAGCTAGTGGCAATCAGTGAGCAAGCCAAAAACCCGGTGCGCATGGCGCACCCTACTGGTGGAAAATACCAGCGCCCCACGTGAGCAATCCATGCGGCGCATTGCAATGCGCCCTACATAACGGCCATGTTTGACGCTACGGTAACTGCCTCGCGCCCTGTCATGCTTTATGGTTTTTGCTGGATACATATGTAAGCTTGCTGGGGCTGATGCCAGCTTTCGCATAGGGTATATACTTGCCAAGCCAGACATGCTGTCGTATGCCTGTGCAAAAGCCAGGACGATTTCTATGCATGCAATTTACCTCTACAAAAAAAGACCATGTATTTGCCGTATCTCAGACAATGGAATGTATTAAAAGACGCCATCACGGCAATGGATAGCGATAGTTCAGCGCTGGACTTGTTGTGCCAGATTCAGTCATGGTTGTGTCTGTATCCAGAAGTCATGCAACAAGAGTTGGTGTCCGTCTATCAGCTTGAAAAATATGCCGACATGCTCGCACATGATTACCCTATCCATACGACCTGGCCGGGCAATGATCATTTCACCGCCTGGCGGGCGCGTTTCCTGCAAGGTGAATACCGCAACTGGGCAAGTATCGCCCAAAGACTGAGCAGCACACTCGAAGGCCTGGTAGTGCAGGGCACGGATATTTTATGTCCCAACTGTGAAGGTAGAGAGCTGGGCTGGTATTTCGATCAGTTTGAACATACTATTGCACAAGAATGCAGGCAATGTGGCTATGCCAGGCATGCTGATGGCACTGGGCCAGCGGCGGGTGCACTGGTTTTTGCGAGTCAAGAAAATTTGAAGCAGGCTGGCATCATGATTGCGGGGCGGTAGAATGAGTTGGCAATGTGCCTCCTGCATGAAGACCTGGTGAGAGTGCAGTAATGGTGAAAAATTTTGATTCACCGTCATGGCAGTAGCAGGATAGCGTAGGGCGCATGGCAATGCGCCGCATGGGGATGTTGCATGCGGTGCAGACATTGCCCCGGTTTGCGGCAACTGATGCGTACGATTACGCTGACGCTAATCGTATCTACACGCCAAACGTCGATTAATTTTGTAGGGTGCGCCGTGCGCACCGTCCTGAGCTAGTGGCAATCAGTAAGTAAGCCAAACTCCCGGTGCGCATGACGCACCTTGCTGGTGGAAAATACCTGTACCGAATGTGAGCAATCCATGCGGCGCATTGCAATGCGCCCTACGTGACGGCCATGCTTGACGCTACGGTAGCTGCAACGCGCAAGGGTGTTCTCAGACTAACGTCAATCACAAATATCTCAATTCTTCACACTCACCACACACTCCCTTCACCTGGGCATGACATGCTGTGTACTTAATGGCGGCGCGGGCTTGCATAAGGCTTGGTCCCGTAGGCCACCATCATTGCTGAATTCAGGCATGACATTTTTTATGAGCTTTTTATTTTCTGTATTCCTGCCCCTATACGCTTTGCCCTTTTGCATCATGGCATTCATGCCTGGCCGCCGTGCACTGGCTATTGCAGGCTCTGTTCTTGGCTTACCGATCATCGCATTCCTCATCTTCGTATTCAGGGAGATGAGTAATCCAGACAATAATGCATCGTCATTCGGGGTTGCCATACTTTTGTGTAGCCTTGCTTTGGTGTGCATGGCTTTGGTTGCGGGCGCCATTACCCGCCTTATCCTGCTGCGAAGGCAAGCTGTGGTGGCCAGCCCGCGGGTGCGAGTGGGGATCATGCTGGGGGGGGGGGTTGTGCTTGCCGGTATTGCTTGCGTTGTTGATGGTCTAGCCAGTCAGGGGGCATTGAACAAAAGCGCTATATGGCGATGATCGTAGCGACACGGTCTGCCAGCACTTGTGCATTTTCAATACAATGTGCCTAGCATCCTGATGCTGTTTTCTACGTCAGGAAAAATACTCAAAAACAGGTTTGAAAACAGCCGTGCAGATAGCTTCAACATTTTTTTGGAAGATTTTTGAGAAGGCACTCAGTGTACTTTATCGCGGCATCTCCTTGATGGCTGTCGCACGTTCTGCCAGTTTTGCAGACTCCTGTTCGTTACCCATTCGTTTATACATGTCAGACATATCTTCAAGAATGACAGCTACGTCCGGGTGATTTGGTCCCTTGACTTTTTCGCGTATGCTGAGCGCACGCTCATACAGAGGCTGCGCCTGGGTATATAAGCCTTTTTTTCTATCAATAGAGGCGAGGTGATTAAGTGCGATACTCACTTCTATTTCATAGGGCCCCATAAATTTTTCTGCCATCTTCAAGGCACGCTCTGCATAGACTGTAGCTTCTGCGTATTTTTTTTGTAACAAGCAGAGATTCGATAAATTATTAAAACTCATGATGAGATCAGGAGCGTCTGGACCCAGGTTTTTTTCTTTGATGACGATTGAGCGTCTCAGTAGTGACTCTGCTTCCGCATCTTTTTTCTGGTCATGCAAATTTGCCGCAAGGGTAAGCAGGCCATGAGCAAGATCTGGACTATCTGGCTCCAAAGCTTCTTCCAGGATTTGTAGCGCACGTCTGGAATAAGCCTCCGCCTCGCTTAACCGTTGTTGACTGTTATAAATGCTGGCCAAAATACCCAGGACTGGTGCCACATCCGGGTGCTTGGGACCAAGCAGCTTTTCGCTGATGATCAAGGCACGTCGCGCATACGGTTCTGCTTCAGATGGTTTTCCCATGTTGAAATAGAGGTAACTCAGGCCGAGAAGTGCTGCGGTATTATGGATATTATCTGTTCCATACAGTTTTTCGCTGATGGACAAGCTGCGTTTCAGCACAGGCTCTAATTCTTTATACCTTTTTTCATGGCTATATAATGTCGACAAATAAAGCAGGCTTTCGGCAACCCACATATCATTTGGCCCATAAAGTTTTTCGCGGGAGGCCAGGGCGCGCAAGTATAATTGCTCGGCCTTGGGGAACTGGCCTAGTTCCCGATAGACACTGCCCAAACCTAAAACTGCGGTGGTTAATGTTGCATTATTTTCCGTCAGGGATTGCTCGCCGATAGCGATAGCGCGCTGGTAAGTCTCTTGTGCCTGCTGGAATTTAAATTGCAAGACATAGACCTTACCCAGATCATTGAGCTTGCCGACAAGCATAACAGGAAGCCCTTTGTGTGTTTTTTCCAGGATAGCCAGAGTGCGGGCGTAGTTTATCTCTGCCTGCAGGTATTTCTTGGCGCCTTTAAAAAATTCTCCCTGCATGTCTAAAGTCTGCAGCACATCGCGATGCTGGGGACCAGGCATTTTTTCTTGTATTTCCAGAGCCCGCTCAAAAAGCGTTTCAGCCAGCGCATATTTGCCCAGTTTGTAATAGACCCGGGCCAATTCGCGCATTAAATAGCTCACATTCAAAGGTTCAGGCGGGGATGCTTGCTCTGCCAGTGACAAAGCTTTTTCCAGATTGCTCCCGGCCTGATCGAATTTACCTTGAATGAACAGGCGGAAGCTTTCATTTCTCAAAGTTTGCCAGGTTTCATTGTCCGCTACTGCGACATTGCTGCCCAACAAAAGAGTGCTGATGAACAGGCTTGATAACAGCTTTAACAACAACTTCGATAGCAGCTTTGATACCAGGCCTGAATGCAATTTCAATTTAGTTCTTTCTTTATCCATTTTTCTCTTGTTTTTATCTTCGCGTTGCCGCATAAATCCCGTTCGCCCCGCCACTTTGCCGCGTCCTGAACACTGACACCGCATTCATCAATTCACCCGACTGGTCATTGAGGCTGGCTGCTGCTGCGGCCATTTGTTCTACCAGGGCGGCGTTTTGCTGGGTGGTCTGGTCCATCAGGGTCACGGCCTGGCCGACCTGGCCTACGCCTGTTGATTGCTCTGCACTTGATGCGCTGATCTGGGCGACGATTTCACTGACCTTGCGGATAGAGCTGACTACTTCGGCCATGGTGCTGCCTGCCAGATCGACCTGCTGCGTGCCTTTGCCCACGGCTTCTACGCTGGTACCGATCAGTGACTTGATCTCTTTGGCGGCCTCGGCACTGCGGCCTGCCAGTGAACGCACTTCGCTGGCGACCACGGCAAAGCCACGCCCCTGTTCACCGGCGCGAGCGGCTTCTACTGCCGCATTCAGGGCCAGGATATTGGTCTGGAAGGCGATGCCATCGATAACGCCGATGATGTCCTGGATTTTTTTGGATGATTCATTAATGCCGCGCATGGTACCCACGACTTGCTCGACCACGTCACCACCTCGGCTGGCAACTTCAGATGCCTGGGCGGCCAGCTGGTTGGCCATCTTGGCGCTGTCGGCATTGTGATTGACGGTGGAATTCAACTCATCCATAGCCGCCGAGGTTTCTTCCAGCGAGCTGGCCTGGCTCTCGGTGCGGTTACTTAGGTCCATGCTGCCAGAGGCAATTTCATTGGTGGCCTGGGCTATGCCACTGGCCGAGCCGCGCACGCCATTGACGAGCGATTCAAGCGAGGTCTGCATCTCTTGCAACACACCCATGAGGCTGTCGTCACCGGCATTATTGTCTATGTTTTGCGCGAGGTTGCCCCTGGCGATATTTGACAGCGCATTCCTGGCTTGCGACGGGTCACCACCGAGTTCTTTGTGCAGGGTTTTCTGGCAATAGAATGTCAGGAACACCGCCACCAGGCTGGCCAGCACCGCCAGGATCAGTGACAGCGTGACGGTGAAGCTGACCTTGCTGTTGACATTCGCATGTTCTTGCGCCGAGCGCTTGCCCGCCTCATCGCGCTGTTTTAATAATTCTGAACGCAGGTTGCGCCAGGCCGGGGTTTCTTCGGCATTCAAGACCGGGGCAGCATCGCCTTTTTCTTTGAGGATGGCGACGATTTTTTCCTGCGCCTGTGCATGGGCTGCGCGCAGCTTGGGCAGCTCTGTCAGGCTTTGTGTGGTGTTATTGCTGGCCGATATTTTTTTTGCCTCTTCAAAGGCCTTGTCATAGGCAGTTTGTGCGGCCTGGAAGTTCTCTACGCCTTTTTTGTTCGATGGATCAAGCACCACATTCCGCAATGCCTGCCCCATCTGCAAACCCTGGGCATACATCTCAGAAATACTACGCTCCCGCGCCTGTTCAGTTGAAATATAGTTATCAAACTGGCTGCGCGTCGCCATCAGCGAAGTGATGGCAGTGGCCAGGCCTATAGCAAACAGGACAGCAGGGATGGCAGAGCAGAGGACGATCTTGGCTGAGAATTTCATGCTGACTCCATTATCTTGCCCGTTTTTGGCAGGCAAACTTTAAGTTTGTATGGTATTACAGCTAATGTGCGTGCCCAATGAACGGCAGACGTTTGCTGAGTGTAACTGATGAATGTGACAAGAGGTGTTGCGGAGATGTGAAATATTTTTCCAGGGTAATAGTAAATAGTAGGTCATTATTGTCTCTGGCCCCACGTTGTCCGTGTTGGGCATTTGGTACAATCAAACTTCTCCAGACAAGGATTTTTGCGAAAGACCAGGCATGCGTTCAGACGACTATACCGCCCATCATATTTGCCAGGCCATGGGTATGCCAGGTTTTGCTGTGGACCCTGTCCTGCAGTCCGCTGCAGAGGCATTGCGCTTATTACTGAAGCCCTCTTTTGATCCAGAAATCTGCATCACCATCATCAGCGATGGGCAGCGTGTTGAGGCAAGGGTAGTCGCTGCCCGATGGATGATATGGCACCTGTTCGAAATGGCTCCCATGATGACGTATAGAGATCAGTGTGAATTACCTATGGCGTGCTTTCAGGAATGGGTAAAAAGTGCAATTGTCTCTGGCAAGAGTGCCGACGCCTCAGGCATAGCTATAGACGGGATGTCAGTCGAATCCATCCTGATAAAAAATGGAGAGCTTGTCGCACAAACGGGGCGTGATTTAGGAGAACCCTATTTTTCGCGTAAGCTCACTGGCCAGATCATTCAGACATTGTGGGCGGCCTTGCAAGATGCAAACTGTAAAAATGCGTTGGCCCTGGCAGCAAGGTATGAGCAAGTCAGCTTGCCCAGCTTGACTGCTCCAGCACCTAAAATGCCGATTCAAACTGCCATAATTGGGACAGAACAAGACAGAATAGAATTACTGAAGGCGATGAAAAGGCAATTTGGTTGATGGGCGATACATTTGCCTGAAAGATAGGGGCTCGCAAAATTCAGAGACTGCATTCAGCCTATATCGAATACCACAACCCCGGCTTGCCCTTCTGCCACACGGGCAACAATACTGCCATCCGGTGCGATGATGCAGGTACAGCCATGGCTGATCTTGTCTTCATTCTCACCCAGGACCGTGCCAACCACGTCCGCTGATACTACCCAGCAGCCGGTTTCGATGGCCCGCTGGCGCAGGTTATCGAGGCTCTTGCTGCGCCACTTTTCTGCGGTGGCCGGGGCCAGCATATTGTTCAGGGGGTAGCACAGCAGGCGCGCACCTTGCTGGCTGAGCTCTGCCGCGCAAGCAGGGTAATTGGCATCATTGCAGATATTGATGCCGTAAGTGTATCCAGATTTTTCAAATACCGGCGAGGCATTGCCAGCCACTACGCCGCGTTCATTGGGGTACTGCTTTGCATATACACCCATGAGCTGACCTTGCCTTAGCACGGCGGCAGAATTGTAGATGCCTGCCACTCGCTGCTCAAAAAATCCCAGAATGAAGTCGGTGTTGAAGACGGATAATTGCTGTCGTGCTTGTTTGAAAACCGGGCTGTCAGTGGCGATGGCACGTCGTGCAACCACCTGCGCATCGGTCGAATAACCCGGCAGATAGCATTCCGGGAAGAGGGCGAGTTCAACGCCTTGTTCCTGGCACCATTGCAGATCAGTATGTAACTGAGCTATTGTTGCTTGCAGATCGTCAAATACAGGGTAGCGCTGGAAGGCGGCGATGCGTAATTTAGTGTTGGTCATTGTGCATGTATTAGTAGGGTGCGCCGTGCGCACCAGTTTGATCACGTCAGACGGTGCGCACGGCGCACCCTACTTCACGGTGATGTTCACACTTGGGCGCATCTTCATTCACCCGGGCTCAATATCGTTACCGTCGCATCATCGGCCTTCTTCACCGTCATGCCACCTGCCTTGCTCGCTTCATGCAAGCGCAATTCCTGCATCATCGCCTCCAGCCCACGTGTTGAGCAAGCCTGCATCAGGCTTTGATCGTCGTAGAGATGGTAGCTATCAACCAGCCGGTAAAAACCATCCGTCATCATGAACAGGCGCTCTTTGGCAGCCAGGCTAAACCTGTATTCACGCGCCGCAAAGCGGCCCTGTGGGTGCAGGCAAAGTATCGATGGCTGCGGGCTGTTGTTCTGTGCCACACGGCGCTCGCGCAGCATGGGCAAGAGCCTGGCCCAGCGTGCCTGTTCATCGAGACCTTCCTGTTTTAATTCTTCTATCACCGTCTTGAGTATGCCTTCCTGTGGATTTTCATATGGGTCAAGGTCGCGTGCCTTACCCTGCGCATCCAGTAAAAAACTCTTGCAATCACCCAGTGCATACAGGCTGCACTCTTCACCATTCGCCTGCACGCGCAGCCAGCTCAGAGCGGCAACCGGCCAGGCATAGGCGGGCATGGCTGCGGTTTGCAACAGGCTGCTGTGCTGTGTGCACAAGGTTTGCAAGGCCAGCATGATGCAGTCTGCCTGGGTGTGTGCCGGGTTGGCCGTTTGTTGCAGCGCCAGCGCAAATTGCTGCACAAACCAGGCCGGGTCACCTAGCTCGGTATCAAGATAATGCTGGTCCGATACTGAACTGGCACCATCAAAAATCAACACATCGAGGGTGCCGTCAGCGTGTGTGAAGTGACAGGCCAGGTCTTCGTTTGTTTTGTCAGGTTTATTGCCAGCGGCGGTGGAGAGGGTATTGATCTGCATAATTGTGGAGCCTGGTTTCTGCATGTTTATTGATGGCAGAATATAGCATTGGTATGGCGTGGGTGTGGCAAATTGTGAGAATGCGCCTCACATGCAGCTTCTGCGCAAAAACGTCCGTTTTAAAGCGATGCCGCCAAAATCGTCATGCCGGACTTGATCCGGCATCCAGCGGCGTTGGCTGCGTACGGTCAGCGAAAAAAGGGGAGACAGTCCGAATAGATACTGGCGATCTATTAGCACGCGACAAGTATTGGAGACAACACTTGTATATGTCAAGGTCGTAACCGCATCTCCGCAACCCATACCAGCATTTTATTTATGGTGGCTTTAATCTTGGCTTCTTCCTGCCGGTTCAACATATCGTAAGCGAGTCTTTCTTCAGCTTTGGCCACCGTAACGCGCTGTATTCTGGGACGTAAATTTGCCAGCTCGTCTTCATTGAGCAGGGCTTTGTATTCGGCAATTTTATCGCACGTATACTCATTTAAGGGCTGGTTTTTGCGTTCATAATAAATCAGCATTTCGGCAGCATGCCATTTTTCCCTGGCCCATGCGCGGGACTCATCGTCAAGTATTGACTTCCATGCAGCGCGTCTCGCAAATAATTGTCGGATCAAGTCTATGTCTGGGTGGGATACATCTTCAATTTCTTTGCCGCTCCCCTGAAGAGCTTCAACGACATCTTCGTTCCTGTACCAGATCAGATTATGCGCGACTGACTGGTTTGATAAATATGGATAGCACCTGACCTTTCCAAGCTCTTGCAATATGGCTGGAATATTATCAGCATCCATATTCGAATCGAGACCGAAGCGATAGTCCAGATAACCGAACATTTGCAAGTACCCCGCAGACCTCAGAAAATCTTGTCGATTCAAAGGTATATTGCCATTGGTACCTGGTCCAAGTTCTGGATTCAGAAAGAAAATAAAATTTTTCCCGCGCAAAATGGAGCCTTTATACCAGCTATGGTCGCGCATTACGTAGTAGCAGAATTGATCAATCTGCTCATCACTTGGCATGGGCAGCGACGCAATTTGAGCCAGATAGTCATCGAGTGGCCGTATATTGCGGTAAATAGGATCGGCACTAGAAAAATTCGGGGGAAGGCTCATTTTGTAAACTCATTTTTTCTCAGTTATTTTATTTACGCATGCTATCCGAATCCGAAAACAAAACGTACTTTACCGTGAAGTGTTTTCATACGGCGGACTTCATCAACGAAATAGGCAAAATCTTGAGTGAAATCATAATCCCATTCAATGACAACAAATTTTGTATCTGCATCAACTTTGTCTGGCCTGGCAAAGCCTTCTTTATCCCAATCACTACACCATGCCTGCCATTCTTCTGGCAATGACTTTCGATCCCATCGACTGAATATGCCAATTGGCACACTTATACAGCGCATGCATCGGGGTGTGGTGTTCAGAATTTCATCAGCATATAGCCATGAAAAGCTATGAAATCCCATGAAAATTTTCAAGTACCAAAGGGAACTGGGATTAGCAAACGATGCATGGGCTCTTTTCCAGGGAGGGTGTATGTCATTGTGTAATATGGGATGTGTATTTTCAAATTCATCGTTGTTGAGAATTTCAAAATCATCAGGGAAGCCGCGTAGCTCATGCAATGGCTTTATAAAGAATGTCCCGGCCCTATCTCCTGAACCAAGTGCGAGCCAAGCGAAAAGAGCTGAGTCACGATTTTCGTTATACTCACTTGAGATATCAATCCACCGTCCATTTTCATTTTTCTGAAATACTCCTGAGATGTCAGTTCCCAATATTTCTCCCAATGTTATCAAGGCCGCTAGGTTGCAGATGAATGAATATTATATTTTGCACCGTTCCATTGTTTTAATAATCCCTACCTGATTTTACCGGACTATTGTGGTGGTAAAGATCACGAGCCCGCGGAGGTGCATAGTGTAATCGTACGCATGATAAACCTGAAATAATGATAGATGCCAGAAATATCCAGGCAACATTCCCCGCTTATTTCAGCACGCAGGTGCCCTGTACCTGATGCTTGATTGGCTGCTCTACTTTAGCAATACTTTTCAAGAAAGACGATAGTGACGGCTGACATGCGTACGATTACGCTGACGCTAATCGTACCTCCGCTTGCTGAATTCAGGAACAGAAGCGCGTAGCACCAGGCGGCCTGGCGAGCAGCGATCAAGCATCGCAACTGCCCATCCTTATTTTTCTCTGGTCAGCATTTTGGTTATTGTCTTTTAATATAACTATTTATGCAATATTGAATGAGCACCTCCACAAAAAAACAACCGAAGGCTTTTCGGTATGAGAGCTGGAGCCGACGTGGCGAAGCAGGCGGTCTTATAAGGAAGTATGGAGTTTTTTGGGCGGAGTGAGGTGTTACATGCTGAAATTGAATAAATGTAGCGATATCGGACCTGACTCTGCCTTCAATGCAGATAAGATAAGAGTTCAGTTTGGGATGTTATTATTCATACTGGAGGACCTAAGGGGAATCGAATAAGTGAGTAAAGATACCTGTTCCGTCCGCAATTAATTTGAATTTATTCATTCAGGCTTACATAAGCCTACGTACACTTAAAATTACATGGGCCCCAAGCTAGACCGTAGCTTTAGAACCAGGCTCAGAAAAATTATCAAAATACCTATTTACTATGTCGCTAAAAAACAGAATACAAGTTATTTCAGCTGGATTCCTGATTATGGGGTTGTTCGAGGGTATAGATGGATTTTTCGAAAACTATGCTTTCAACAATCATGGAAAAACCGGTCTGGTCGAACCACTTAAAAAAATATCTGAACCAGCGAACAATGAAACTGGCGTCCGTTTGACTTTCACTACTGAACAGGGGCGGAAAGTAACTATAACCACAAACATTGATCAGGCAACATCCCAAACACTGCACGGTGGGCAAGGAATGAAGATCATTTATTTAGAGGATGATCCTTCACGTACTAGATGGCCATGGGAATCCAGGAGCGTGAAAACGGGGCTATTACTTGCTTTGTTGGGTTTTTTCGTTTTGGGCGGTGCCCGGATATTTACGTTTAGTCGGTAAAACTAAATTAGCAATGCGCAGAAAAGTGATTGGAACTCATTTCATCAATTGGTGTGTTATGACGCACCCTGCACATAGCGCTGAGAAGTCTTCCTTTTTAAGATCAACTTTTGAAAAAACAAAACCCGGCTGATCATCGATCACCGGGTTTTATCATTTCTGCTGCCAGCCAGTTATTACCTGGCCTTCGCATCAGCACATGGCCAACACAATTAGTTTTGTGTCGATTTTTGTGTTTTGGATGTCGCTACTTTGTCGCTATTGGCTTTGTCAGCAGCCAGGCGTGTTTCATTGGCTTTGACGAGAGCTGCTTTCTTCCGGGGGCCACTCAAGATACCATTCTGTGCCGCATTCTTTACATACAAAAATATTGCCCGTTGTGTCAATGAAATCGTCTTCAGTTGTTTCCAACAGAGCAGATGAAAAAATGGTCGGGTATTTTTCACTGTTCGCCTGGACTAGACTACGTAGTGTCGAGTCACAACGATATGTCGGATCAGCGAAGCTTGGCGAGGATTCAAGGCAATGGCACATAGCAGCATGATGTGTTTTGAGGAATGGGTGAATATAATCCTTATATATTGGTATGACAACATGCGTACGAATACGCTGGGCTATTCGTACCTACATTTGCGAAAATTCTAGACGCAAACATATTTGAGGTATACATGCGCACATCGCTTATAGCAATTTATTGGATGGATTTGGGCCTATCGACGGAGATTAAAAAAAATGAAGAGTTTCATGTTTTTCAATCTATGTTGCAAATAATATTTCCCAACTTGAAAGCTGAGTCATTATTCGAAAAGCCCTCAAAAAGACGTTTTCAGTTTATATCGAAAGATTGGTGTGATACTGTCAGTATAGAGTGTGAAGAAACTTCTATTCCAACTCTAGCGCTCTATTTATGGGAGAGATGCTCGATTATCAAAGATGAAATACAGTGCGATATATCGGAAGATATGTTGACGGATTTAAGAAAGATAATAAGTTCTGTTTCTGGTCGTATTGCGATTTTACCGAGACGAGCATTCGACCAAATTAAGGTCGATAAAAAAAAACGTGCATGGGAAAATATGATTTTTTTGGGGACGGAGGCGAACATCTACATATTTCTTCAATCGGAGACGCGAAAATTGTTCGATACAGAGATTAAGCAATTTGATGAAAATAATCGTCATGCGCAATTGTTTTATCTGAATACTATTCAAAAAAATCTTGATAATCAAATGCTAGTTGAAATTTTATTTGCTGATGAAGAAAAATTTATTGAAAATTGCAAAAAAAAGTGAGGCGGTAATTGAGTGTACGAAAAATAGGGTTGCTGCCCTGTGAGCTTCCCTCTGTAATTAGTTCACCATCAGGTGAATGTTATGCAGCCCGCGTCGGTGCGATTAGCGCAGCGTAATCGTACGCATGATAAGTCTGAAATGACGGTAGATACCCGGAATATCGGGGGCACTATTTTTCCAAGGAAAATGATGGTGACGGCTGACATGCGTACGATTACGCTCGCGCTAATCGTACCTTGCTGCTTAGGTGAAATTTTTACCCGATGTGATTTAGATGGCCAGAGAACCAAATCGAGGTAGTATGTGCTGATATTTATAAGGAGTGTCAATGACGGATCTTGTTTTTGAACCTTTCGTTGGAGTAGGGGCGCTGAAATTTGGCATGTCGAAGTCGGAGGTTGAGCATGTGCAAACGACGATTGATGGTATTGATGGTTGCAAGTATCAGGAAGGAAAGCTTGTCTCGTTTTGGATTTATCCAAGTAAGGTAAGACACTTATTTTTTTCTGGCGAAGATGTTCTACAAATGGGTAAGCTTGCTGCCGCGCTCTATGTTGCAGGCCACAGTTCTTACTATGGGCAAGCCCAGGGCGGATCGCTGTATTTTATGGATTTGGGCTGCGCAATTCTGCAGTATGAGTCTGACATTAGAATGTTCTCTTTTTTTGCGCGCGAGTATGATCCAAGTGAGCCTTTAATGGGAATGACACTAGAAGATATCGAGTCCTACTATAAAGTGCAAACTTCTGGACGATCAGACTAAGCGTTTTTGCATGATTGCAGAACCACTGGATGCCAGATCAAGTCTGGTTTGACCTAGAAAAGGGCAGAGTAATTGCAGGAGCGGCTCCAGCTGCGAATGGTCGATACGGTGTAAATGTTCGCGGCTGAAGCCGCTCCTACAGGAGTTTGCATGGCATCTTAGGTTTTCTCTGTGCCCCCTCTGTGACTCTGTGCCTCTGTGTTGAGAGGTCTTCCAAAAGAACCGTAACATCAAAAAAACAAAACCCGGCTGATCACTGATCACCGGGTTTCATCATTCCAAAGACTAGCCAGTTAATGACTTTGCCAGCCGAACCGACAAATTAGTTTTGTGTCGATTTTTGTGCTTTGGATGTCGCTACTTTGTCGCTATTGGCTTTGTCAGCAGCCAGGCGTGTTTCATTGGCTTTGACGAGAGCTGCTTTCTGGGCTGGGTACCAGGAGAAACCTTCCAAGCCGATTTCTTCGCCGTTAGCGCGGGCTTCTTGCAGTTCTGCCAGAACCTGGGAGCGGGTTTTTGGGGCTGTAGTATCTGTATCTGCAGCAAAAGCGGCTGTAGCTGTCAAAAATGTCAGGCTAGTTGCCAAAAAGAGTTGTTTCGCATTCATGATCGTTCCTATCAATAAGTAAGTTTAAGAGATAGCCGCCTCGGTGATCTTGCTCAATTGTCATGAGAAGTGAAATTTCACTTCCGATAACAACTGAAACAATTCGTCGCCAGCGGCGCGGTGTAGAGCTTGATTTATGTTGCACTGCACCGATGGAAAGAAGTGTAGGCTTTTCGGATTCAACAATAAAGTATGAAAATGGGAATATACTATTGCTGAATCAGGAACAATAAGGGGCTTGAAAATGGACAGATTGCAATCAATGCGTACTTTTGCCAAGGTGGTGGAGCTGGGCAATTTTGCCAAGGCAGCTACGGCACTGGACATGTCTAACGCAGTTGTGACCCGTTATATCGCAGATCTGGAGACCCATCTGGGCACGCGATTGCTGAACCGCTCTACCCGTAAATTGTCGCTGACGGAGACGGGTCTGGTGTATCTGGACAGGGTGCGTGCCATCCTGAGCGATATCGACGACGCTGATGCCATCGCCTCCTATGCGGCCAAAAAACCCAGCGGCACCTTGCGCATCTATTCTGTACCGCATTTCGGCAAAGCGCAACTGGCGCAGCTGTTGCCCGAATTTGCCAGGGATTATCCCGACGTCATGCTCGATATCAAAATCACTGACCACCAGGTTGACCTGGTCGAAGAGGGGATTGATGTCGGCTTTTACCTGGACTTGCAAAAAATAGACGGCAGCATGATCTCACGCAAGCTGGCCACGTCTGAAGTACTGCTGTGTGCCTCGCCCAGCTACCTGAAGGAACATGGCACACCCACCACGCCTGAGGATATCTCTGGCCACCGCTGCCTCAATTTCAATTACGACTTTTTACGCGATAACTGGATGGCCTTTGACAAACGTGTAGGCCGCGATTCTTACCGCAGCATCCCTATACAGAGCAAAGTCATCAGCAATAATGCCGACGTGCTGCGCGCCTGCGCCCTGGCGGGCATGGGCCTGGTCTTGCGCACGTCTTTCCAGATTGATGATGACCTGGCGCAGGGCCGGCTGGTCAGGCTGTTTCCTGAACACTGCTTTGGTGCGGTGTCGATTTCCATGGTCTATCCCAGCCGCCGCCAGTTGTCGGCCAAGGTCAGGCGCTTTGTCGATTTTGTCGCCAGCAAGTTCCCGCGTCCAGACGAAGACATGTGGCTGGGCACTTGCCCTTTCCGCATCCATGAAGAAAAACTCAGGGAACTGGGCATACCGCATCCGGGCAAGATGCGGATTGGTTGAGATGACTATACGCGGCCTTGCAGCAGAGATGCATTGAGCAGCAGACACAGACAGGCTTAATTACATGCTTGTGAGCAATTGTAAAATATCGTCGTCATACTTGTGTAACATTAATCCGATATCCTATGATTGTTGTGTCTCCTTAGGTATTTTGCCGCCACGGAAATCCCCCTTCCGTGGCGGTTTTTTATTTGGGGAAGTGATTCGTGCGCGTTATCATGCAGGCATGATCAATTGCTGATTTGCAGGGTGCGCCATGCGCACCGAAGAATGTCTATCGCCAGACTCCAGAACGGTGCGCACGGCGCACCCTACTCATCCACATTTTTACAAGATGAAATTCTTTGAATCACAGCAGGTAGGGGAATATGACTTTGATTTCTCGTCTTATCAACGATACTTGCAAGAGCATCGTGATCTTTTTCCGCCAGACGTGTATGCCTTCGCTATTGACACGGGCAATTATGACCTCCGCAGCCACCAAAGCCTGCATGATGCCTGGCTGGAGCGATTCTGTATCTCTGAACCGGCAACTGGTGAACGTTCAGAAATTCGCGCTATCCAGATAGAGGCAAGTTTTCTGGGGCCGTACCATGATCTGAAAATCCACCTTGTTTATTCGGGCGTGATTGAATACAGCATCATGACACCGCAAGACTTTGCTCATCCCCATTTGCGACAATTGGCCACGGCGATTTATGGATACACGAAGTGAGCCTGACAGACGATCATCAGGCTGTGGTTCATGAATGGTATTTTTCACGCGGCAGCGTGTTCAGGATAGTCTGCGAAACTTTCAGGCATTCGGTTGAGATAATCTAGCAGCAGGGATATTTACATGCCTGGGCAAACTGCCTATACCGTGCAAGATACCTGCATGCTGCGCATTACAATGCGCCCTACGAGCTGGCGCTTACCAAATGTAGGAGCGGCTTCAGCCGCGAACAGGTGCGCCGTAGCAGCCAAACTCAAGCGGTTTAACCCTCACCGCTGATGCCTTCGCTGCTTACGGTAAATACCTTGCGGGCTGCGGCCTTGTCAGGCTGACTGGACAGATAATTTTGCCAGAGCGTGGGGAATTTTTCTGCCATCACTTCATGGGTGTAATAACCCCAGTCAAACCAGGCGGGTTCTACACAGTTTTTTTGTGATTCGCGCAGGCGCAGATCATCGTAAATCTCTTTACCTGCAACTTTTTCATAGGCCTTGTAGATGGCGTAACAATAGTCTTCATCATTAACAAGTGGATAGCCATCGCGATCATGAACAATGTCCAGTTTTGCCATGCTGCCCGGATTGCGTAATGCCTCTTCATAGGCAGCCTGGCCCATGGAAACCAGCCAGTAGCGGAAGTATAAGAATCCATCATCGCTCATGTAGTCCCAGTTCAACAGACAGCCAGCGCCATAGACATCACCTGTTTCAGCCTGATAGACCAGTCTGCGGAAGTGAAGTTCAAATTCAATGATTTGTTCAGGCGAAAGTCTGCAGAGTTGGTATTCCAGACTGTCCGCTACGTCACGCTGGGTGCGCGCAGTTTGTCTGGCAAGGGCAACGATGGCCCAGAAATATGCTTCGTTCATGAACATGCGCTTTGTTGATCTGGCCGTTATTGTAAAGCACGCGGGGACGGCAATACATTCTGCATCGCGGCTTTGTGCAAACAAGCGAAGATTTTTAAGATGGCATGCCCCAAACCCGTCATGCCGGACTCGATCCGGCATCCAGCGGCGTTGCTAGCATGCTGATACAGCTTATTTGGAGGCAGATCAAGAAATCATTGTTTTGCTGCGAACATGGAGTAGCGCACTAGCACGGCTCAAAGACTCTGGATGCCAGATCAAGTCTGGCATGACGATGTTGGGCTGGTAGCTACAGGTGGAGGATTGCTGTGTGCCAAGTGACAGAAGTGACAGATATGAATCAGCCAGTCATGTAGGGTAGGCTATCACGCACCATCTATCGTCAAAAATAATTTACATCTTGTTTGCGAATGAGAATGCGATACTCATCGTCATGCAGCATGATGTATCGCACAGGGTTCAATTCCAAAGCCGGTGCGTTATACAGCACCCTACGCATCCTGCCGGGCTGCTGCTTGCATATCGTATTGCGATTGTAAAGCAGCTTTGATATTGTGAGATGAAGCATGCGGTAGCATAACGAAGCCCATGGAACCAGCAGTAGGGTGCGCCGTGCGCACCGTTTTTATCTTTCGTGACTTATGGACATTGGGACACGGGGACATGGACGAACATGGTGCGCACGGCGCACCCTACAAAACATCAATCCACAAATTCCGTCTTGAAATCCCATGCATCAAAGCCGCCCACATTGGCAGCGATGCCGCCTGTGTGTTCCAGGAAAAAATGCACAGTGCGTAAAAATTCGCGGTAGTCTTCCAGCGATGCAGCCTTGATTTCAAACGAGGCTACGCACAGGTTTTTGGCTTCTTGCACATTCTTTTTTTCTTTGTACTGGCCATCATTGCGGTATTGAAAATAGCGGGCTAGCTCATGTGCGGCATCGCCAGTTTTTTCGCGATGTACATACAAATGAAAGTCACTATTGCGGCCATTCGCATAATGCTTGGTCAGCTTTAGCGTGGTCCATTCCTTCGATTCATCATCGCCATAAAAATCGCCATCTGAATCAAATTCTTCTGCCTGCCAGAACGCCGGACAAAAATCATCTTCGCCAGGCATGGCGACGTGGTCATACAGAACGATGATTTCAGAATAGATTTTCATGCTTCTCGCCTTTACCGGGATCAGACTGACTTATTGACTTCAGGGCTACTTGTATTTTGTTTCTGGTTTGCTTAGTGTTTGCTTATTGCTTGCTTCGGCTTACTCTGCATTACTTCTAAAATATAATGCCACAGTCCCCAGAACTTGTCTTAGAACATCAAGATGAATTTCTTTTGCCTGCCGGGCTGATGCTAAAAACGGACAGGCACGGGCAGGTTTATTGCCCGATAGTACAATGGTCTTTGGTGCTGGCAGTCAGGCTACCCTTGCCCTGCACTTGAGCTTGCCCACTTTGCAACAGCTTTACAAAATGTGTAATATGACTGCAGCAGCAAATCCGGCAGTAATCCGGTAGTAATCCGGCAGTAATCCAGCATTAATAATCAGGATAAAGACATGATGCACGCACAGGCAACCCAGGGCAGGCAAAGAGAAGATGAAGTCTTGCTGACTATGGACAGCACGCCCATGATAGGTATCATGCTGGCGCTGATTGCCATGCTGGTCATGACTGTACCGCCAGCAAGACATTTCCTTGACTATGGCGCAAGCGGCTGCGCCTTTTTTGACCCGAATGCGAATGCCCATTTCGTTGACATTGATTTCGATGGCAGCCTGCAATTGAATGGCGAGGTGCTCACGAAGACACAGTTGGAGCAGCGTTTTAAGGCACTCGCGCTGCGCCACGACCATCGTCAGTTTATCTTTCTGCGTGCCAGCCATGCTACCACTTACCAGCAAGTGACTTCAGTGCTGGCATCGACCCGGCGTCATGGGCTGGACTACGTCCACATCGTCAACGATGGCCTGCTGCCTTCCTGAATGAAGACAAAATTTCAGACAAAAATTTCAGATAAAAATTTCACCTGGCACGGAGAAACCAAATCATGAGCATGGTTTTGCGGATACAGCTTGAAAGCGACAGCGACGACGTCGCACCAGACGACCTCGGTTATTTGCTCGACGAGCTTGAAGACATCGACGCCCACTGCCAAGAACTGGGCGTGCAAGCCTTGAGCGAGTTTGTCGATTATTCTGACGTTGAATACAACATCAGCGAAGAAGACCTCGATGAAAACTGGCCTGCCGAAAACGCCAAATGGGTCAGCCCCACCGAGCTGCTGATCAGCATACGCGCACTCGAAGCGGCGCTGAGCGAATCAGGCGACAACAACGAAGTACTCGAAGAATTGCAGATTATTGGCCAACGTTGCAAAGAAGCAGAAGAAAACGCAGTGCAAGTGCGGCTGATTGCGGTGATGTAAATACGACGGTGCTAGCTCGCAGAGGGCGCCATGCGCACCGGCTTTTATCACGCAGGCACTCTCGTTATTCAACGTTGGTGCGCTCGGCGCACCTTACGCAATGGCAAACATCGCCGTGAACGACGCACACATGCGGCGCACTATAATGCGCCCTGTGACTGACCCTGCTAACTGATACAAGCAATTTTTTAAATGCCAAACAGCCATGCATGTCTTTAAACACGCCCTGCAACCCATGATATGCCTGCTTGCCGGCGCTGCCCTGCTGTATTCAACATCAGTACTGGCCAGTGAGGTGCAGCTGTCGCTGCAAGAAGAATACAAAGACCAGAAAACCAATTACACCGTTAGCATACCCGACATTAGGCTGCATAAAATTGACTCGATTACCGGTGCTGAATTACCCCAGATAGCAAAGTATGTGTCAAAGAACAGAAAATTAATGCTTGATGATGCCGTTCTCGCTGATGCTGACAATGTCTTGTTTCAATGTGAATCGGATGGAATGGATATTGTCGTTATCCGTGAAGAATATAATTCATTTTTCGGCCCGCTAAAACTGTTGAGTGCCATGAGTGGGCACCCGATACAAGTGAGCAAAATTTTTCTGATCGTCATAAAAGACAAGGTCGTTGTCGATAAAAAAGAAATCAAAAGAAAAGAGTCGGCATATACTTGGTTAGTACTTATTTACAAATAAAAATTGATAACGCCCTGGTGAATTTAAGGTTATTGATCAAGATTTTTACCACAACGCTGACGAAGCGATGAGAAATGTATGCTTAAATTTATAGTTGCCGTGAGTGTTCTCTTTTGTACCAGCATTTGTCATGCAGGGCCAGCGCCTTTTTATGTCAGTGGAAAATACAATTTCTGGATAGGTAACCGCCTCATGCCTGAGTATGGCGACGGCGATGCTAATCGCACTGTACTTAACGAAGTCATGGTGCAGAATAGGGGAGAAGAAAAACCGCTTCCAGCATGCTTTGCCATCAGTGAACGTAGCACCGTCGTTCTAATTTATTGCGGTGAACATTCAACATCTGAACTCAATGGTGCTGTGTGGGCTAGCCGGAAAGATATCAGCAAAACCAATAGCAACAGCGCATTGTATTGCGTAAAGTCTTGCCGCAAAGGCGTTCCTAAAGTCCTCACTGTTGACTATGACTAAACGGTGTTAATGCCCGCCCCAACTCATGACCGGCCTGGGTCTTGCACGGATATCCCACAATTCTATCAAGATACCATCGATGGCAATGTCGGTCAGTATCATGGGTATGTCACTGCCATCATGATCAATAGATAGTCATGATGATTATCTGGTTGATTTTATGGTTTAAAAATAAGTGACAGATAGTACATGAATTGACATAAAATTAGTTTTTTAGTCACATCTTGCTCCTCCAGTCTATGCGCCTACTTTTCATTCTCGCTTTATTCTCCACCCTGGCAAGCACCACGCAAGCCGCCAGCTTTGATTGCAGCAAGGCCGCCAAACCGGTGGAGCGCATGATATGTGACACGGGAAGTCTCTCGACGCTTGATGAGCAGCTTGCTGGTGCCTACAAGGCCATGATGAAAGCGGCCAGCCCGGCCACAGGTACTGATACCAGTGAGTTACTCAAATCCAGCCAGCAACGCTGGTTGCGCACTACCCGCGATGCCTGCAAGACTGTGCAATGCCTGGAAAATGCCTATGTCGGGCGTATCGCATTTCTTGTGCAATGGAATGAGGACGCACAGGCAAACAGCAAGATCGACGGCAAGCTGGATGGCAACTACGAATTCAGCCATGACATGGAGTTTGCCAACGGTAGCCATACGACAGTGCAGGATTGCCTGACTATCAAAAGCACAGGCAATGCCCAGGCACAGGTGAATACCATACTCGTACAATCAAATGGCCACAATTGCAGCCTCAATGGCAAGTTCGCGCTGGCTGGTAATGTGTATAGCTATCTGCCAGGCAAAGGCGAAAACGATATCCAGAATTGCCAGATCAAGCTGACTGTCAAACAACACCAGCTCGTCTTGTCAGCCGCGGGTGATGGATGCAGTTCACACTGCGGTGCCCGCGCCAGTTTTGCGAACGGCGCCAGCTTTTTGCGCACAGACAAGACTAAGCGGGCTTGTGTGGCGAATTGAGATTTGTATGGCGGATTGAGATTTGTGTGGCAACTGAGTGTAATGCGGATAGGCTGAAGTAGGGTGCGCCGTGCGCACCACATGTATCACTAATTGCAGGTTTCGCAAATCATGTCATACATCTGCTGTTGAATTGTATTGTAGAGTAATGCCGGACAACATTGGCAACGCGCATAACCCCACCACCCGTCATGCCGGACTCGATCCGGCATCCAGTGTCGTTAGTCTTCAAGCCGTGCGGTGTTTATCTGCAAGGATAGCGGCAGGGCAGCGCATTGCGGCACGGTGAATAAATGCGCCATCAGTACGCAAACAAAGCCTCTGGATGCCGGATCAAGTCCGGCATGACGGGGTGGGGGGCGCCACTTAAAATGGACATACGGAGATGTGACGCAGCAAAGTAGGGTGCGCTGTGCGCACCACATGTATCACTAATTGCAGGTTTCGCAAATCATGTCATACATCTGCTGTTGAATTGTATTGTAGAGTAATGCCGGACAACATTGGCAACGCGTATAGCCACCACCCGTCATGCCGGACTCGATCCCGCATCCGGTGTCGTTAGTCTTCAAGCCATGCGGTGTTTATCTGCGAGGACAGCGGCAGGGCCGCGCATTGCGGCACGTTGAATAAACGCGCCATCAGTACGCAAACAAAGCCGCTGGATGCCGGATCAAGTCCGGCATGACGGAATGGGAGCCGCTTCCTAAAATAGACTTACTGGAATTTTGAAGTAAAGGATAGCGTGCGTTGCAACGCACCGCATGACCCATGTTCGGTTTAATGGGCAGGATACAAGGCAGCAAGCGCGCTAATCCTGAAGGTGAGAAGGATAGTGCCACCTCTTGTCAGGCGCAGCTATCCATTTACATTCTGCACTCAGTGTCTTGTCACTCACCACAGGCCAAAACAATTTTCTTTCAAACCACTCGCTAACATTGAGTTGCACCGTTTCTGCCAGATAGATACCTTTGGCATCAATTTTCAGGATGCGGCCAAGCTGTGGGCCTAGCGTATCTCCTTTTTTGACTGTGACTTGTTTACCGTCACTGGTTTTTATACAGGCTATCCATGCTTTCCCGGGTTGTGCGGTGCCCGTCAACAGCATCTTGTCGTACGTGAGCAGTTCAAGTTCACTGATGGGGAAGGTCGCACTCGATGGTGCCGCCATAACCAGTAAGGTCAGTGGCAGCACGAAGCGCAATGCAAGCCTGATTTTCATTGCCATGCCTTTACCTGCACCTTCATTTGACCGTCGCTACATCCATCAACCCTGACACCCCCAAACTTTTCCTTGCCATCCTGGCGACCGACGCATTGCCATCCTCTGCCGCCAGCGTTGCCAGCGGCACCCAGGCCAGGGCATGTGACTCTTCGCTGACATTAAAATCCACTTGCTGCGCCTGGAATAAAAATCGAACGTCGTAATGATAGTGTGCAGGCTCGCTGCCTCTGGCAGGGATGGGATGTACATCGACATCAAACAGGGCATCGCTCAGCAGGCGCAAGTCAGCCATGCCGCTTTCTTCCCGCGCTTCGCGGGCGGCAGCGGCTTGTACGCTGGTGTCGGCATCGTCGGTATGCCCGCCGAGTTGCAGCCAGCGATTGAGTTTCTTGTGATGCGTCAGCAGAGCAGACTTGCCATCGGGGTGCAGTATCCAGGCGGATGCGGTGACATGCCCGGCCAGGGTAGCACGGTTGGCGCAGTCGGTGGTGCTGCGCACGAAGTCCAGCGCGGTTGTCAAGTGCATGGCTTCTGTGGCGTCGCTGGCCGTATGTGCCTGTAGCAGGGCGGTGAGCTGGTCTTGCATGATGTGATGTGCGTTTCAAAACGCAGATTATAGCCGAGGGCTGCCCACCTGCATCTTTGCACTGCCCTTGCGCAGCATAGCGGCATGGCACAATGCAGATGTTGTTGCCATCCTCATCATGATGCTACACTGGCATGATCATTGTGGATTAGGCATGGATTTGAGCATGGCAAAAAAGAGCATAGTCTTCAAAATCCTGGGCGTGGTCGCTGGTCTTGCATTCATGGCGGCGGGTTTCTCTGAGCGCTCATCCCTGGCACATATGAAGGCCATAGGCAAAACTGCCGTGGTTGATCCTATCAAGGACTACACCAGGCGCAAATCGATTTACACTGCCGAGTTCAGCTTCACCACTGAAAAGGGTGAAAAAATCACCGCTAAACATTCTTTCCCTTCTGAACTGATCGCCGATTTTGAAGCAGGCAGACCAGTCAGCGTCTTGTATGACCCCAATCGTCCACATGAGTTTGTCTTTGAAAAAGAAAAAGCATCCTGGTATATGGTCATTGGTGGAATTGTCTTTGCGATTGCCGCCTTACTGTTTGCGTGAGTGGCAGTATTATGTTTTAGAGATGACGAATCAGCCAGTCAAGCTGCTGCAAAAAAACTGACTGGGACAAGTAAAGAAATTCATGTCCCCCATTGTTGCTGCAGTAAGCGTATCGCCGCCAGGTGCCTGTCTGTCAGCCCGGTATAGCGTGATGTGATCCCCTCAGTTTCATCACCGTCGGCCAGGCGACTCTTGATGAAATGGACGCTGACCTCGCTCCCTGAAAACATGGGATTGCCATACTGGTTAATCTCTATCGCATCACCAAGCTGATGTGGCCCCAGCATGTACTGGTAATATTTTCGCTGCACCTCGCTTTTAACCTGTAAGACGGATGCCTGAATCGCCGCCGTTGTCTGTACTTGTGAGGGCAACTCCTTACCATTGAGCATGACAATTCTTTTCGCGCCTTTGCCATTTTGCCTGGCAGATGATGCCGTCAATTGCAGATCTGCATACCGCTTGGATAATAAGCTCAATAATTTCTTGGGCATAGCCAGCGATAGTTCAAAAATAATGTCTGTGTGCTCGTCCGCAACGGCGATCACGGCGTCACAAACATCTTCACTGATTCCCCAGTATTGCTTGCACCAGGTACTGGCATGCCCATGCCCATAGTGATCAAGGTTGGATTTGAATAATTCTCCAAGCGATAGCCTGGTCTCACCAAATTCACCCAGGGACTTGATGCAGTTCAACACTTGTTCTTGCGTTGCAAGAGGGAATGGGTAGCCATAGCTTGCCGCTGCATCTTTGAACATCCACCGGCCCGTCAGGGTATGCCAATCCCCATATAGGGCAGCGTAACCATCATCGACAAAGTTATTGAGCTCGAAATTCAATTCAGCTGGCATGTGTACAATTGATGCAAATGAAAAGTTATTCTCCGTTAGGTGATTTTGAAAAAACAATTTCATTGATGCGGCTGGCCCTTCTACCCGCAAGTGCACATCATAAAAATCTATATAGGCCATATGGTCATTCTCTATTTTTTCGAGGTTGTTGCAAAAATTAAAAACATCAATCATATGCGTATCAACCCGCCATTTTCTAGCGGGTGGAGTGGACAGGGTATGTTTTTGCAACTTACTCTGCGTAGGCTGTTACTAAACCTCAAGGGCACTAAGCAACATCTCACTTACCCCGGCCAGCAATATATACCAGCGTTTTAAGGTCGTTTTCACTGGCAATGGTTCTTTCAAAAATACTGTCACTGCCAATGACACAGCTGGTATTTCTATTGTAGTAAAGCATGAGGTTGATTTCACCTTGTGCAGGACATTCTGGCGCAGAGTCATATCTCCTGCCCAGCAGGGTAGATGTACCTGCATGTCCCCAGGACCATGTTGCGCCAAATGCATGCGTCAATAGTGGATGGCCAACTTCATGCGCCGCTGTCATGGCATACGAGCGCTCAGGGTCTGGTCCGTCATTCTCATCGTAATATAAAGTGCCGGTAAAAAACGGGTATGGATTGCGCGAGCGCCTGCTCAGGTTGCCAAGCAGGCGGCTGCCCGGGTTTGCCAGTGTCAGGGGCATGCCTTGCGCGGATCTTTCCGGCCTTACCCTGACATCCCATGCTTCACCCTTGAGCGTGATGGTTCTGCTCCAGTATTTTGCTATACCCTCATCGGCCAGCCTCGCATAGTATTCAAACTGCGCGTCGCCGGGCTTTTTGGCGAGTCCCAACAGACAGGTTACCAGTGATGGCTTGCCATAGTTCATGCATAAGCGGATGTGGATGATTTTATGCTCGTCATCCATGCTCGCAGTGGCATAAGTCAATGCACGCTTGTTGCCATTGCGTATCTGCTCATCGTTCACTGCGCCGATAGGCTGTGGCCTGGCTCGATATGGGGCAGGCAGGATAGCGCCAGGATAGTTGTTCTTGCCATTGCGGGAATTATTTGCCATATCTTTGATTATCTACACTGGAATATCTGCAGTCGGTCGTCAAATCAATGTCAGCATTCTTGTATATGGAAGTCCCGATGGGGGAAGTTCGCTCAACAAATATGGCCTGTTCAGAGATGTTTGCCTGCTGGCTTTTTTTCATCGCTACATACGCGCTGATAGCCTTCATCATTGATTGCCATTCTATAATAGATCATACTTCGACCATTATTTTCCTGTACAGGAGGCGTGCCAATCCTGCTCAGGGGCACTTTTTTTCCACAAATCTCGATGGTAGTACCATATAACCAGCGGTAAAAATTGGGAACTTGTTCCCCGTTTGTGATGTACCCATTTTGATAGGTATCTCCCGGGATTATTTTTTTGCATTCTGTCGGATTATGGTCGCATATCTCGACTACCTGGGCAGTGGAGTTAACTACAGTGAAGAGAAGGTCGAATTTTTTCTCCAAAGCTTGCGCTTCCGGCGTGGTGAGCAGCAGATTACTTGCAGCGGCCAGCAAGATGAATGAGTGTCTTAACGTCGTTTTCACTGCCGATACTCCAAATTCAAAGGGGCTTTCCTGTAGTCTGCCTGGTATCCCGGCATAGTTGCTGAGTGCTTTCTTCAGTGATGCTCATTCTGTAAAAGACAATGTCGCTGTCGTTTTTTTTCGGCACGGGTGTCGTGACCACCCTGCTTAGCGGCACAATTTTTCCACAGATTTTGATGGTCGTGCCATATAACCAATAATAAAAATAGTTAATTTGCTTTCCGTTTGTGATTTGTCCATTTTCATAGGTATCTTCTGCAGCGATAGTTTTGCAATCTGATGAATGAGTGTCGCAAAAATCAATGGTGTGTTTTGTTGAATTGAGTACCCTGAATTCGAGATCGAACTTTTGCTCCCACGCTTGTGCTTCCGGCGCGATGAATAGCAGCTTACTTGCGGCGGCCAGCAATATGTATAAGTGTCTTAACGTCGTTTTCACTGGCGATACTCCTATTTATATATTGGCCTAGTTTTACTTGTGGATGATCATTGTAGTACTGCATGAGATTGATTTCTCCCGTTGCCGGATACATGGGCGCTTTTTCGTAGGTGTCACCATAGAAAGTTGATGTGCCTTCATGACCCCATGAATAATCTTTGCTGAGTGCATCTGTTAATACAGCATGCCCAAATTCATGTCCCGCAGTTCTCTTAAGTATGGCATCAGCATCTTTACCATAATCTGTGTCGTAATACAATTTTCCTGATCCGGTCGGATACGGATTGCTTGAGCGCTTGCTCAAATCACCATAGATCGTCTTGCTTCCAGGATTGGCCAGGGTGAAAGGCATGCCATCTTTTGATCTTTCAGGCCTGACATTGACTTTCCAGTCTTCTCCATTGAGATTGACTTTCCTGCTCCAGTGGTTTGCTATGCCTTCATCGGCCAGTTTCGCATATTTTTCAAACTCCTGGTCATTGACCTGTTTGTTCAAACCAATAAAGCGACTGAATAAGGATGGCTTTTGATAATCCGTGAGGACCTTGACGTTGATGATTTTATTTTTTTCGTCAATCTCTGCGTTGGAGTAACTGACGGGTCTGTCTCTTCCCTTGAGTATTTGATGCCCATTGTATGGCGTGATCGGATGTGCATTCCCACCAAATGGCAAAGTCCATGAGCCATCTGAATTCTGTACTTCCGGTATAGACGGATCATTACCCGGAATTTGTTCCATAGGATTGCGGAATCGGGCATCCTGTCCTTTGGCGCTAAATCCATTACCCTCTTTTCTCGCAAGAGTATCGGTAAACTGACTTAACAGACCTGTTTTCTTTGCCTGATTTTTCTCACCAGTTGATTGTCCCGAATAAGCACTGGTCTGATAGCCTTGAGTCGCTGGCGACTCAGCAGTGTCGTCAATGCCGCGGTCCGGCGAATCTTCCCATCCCTCGTCGTCTTCTCTGTCAGAGTAGGTATCGCCTTCATTGTCAACTTGCGGGGACCGTTCAGTATCGTCACCTGCATCATCGCCAGCCGCCATGGCGCGCAAGAGCAAGCCTCTGACTGGTGTGGCCGCTTGCATATTAACCCCACTGTCCTCTAGCGCGGCCAGCTTTTGCTCATAATCCGGGTTTGGCCTTTTGGAAAATTGGAGGCCGGAAAATGGATCTGCGTCTGCGCTAATAGTGCCTGGTAATAATTGTATATATTTGTCTTTTTCTTCGGGACTTAGCCCTCTTTGGATATAAGGGAGTATCTCGGACGCTGCCAGGCCTGGCATGTCGGAAGGGAATCTATACACGGCATGGTCAATAAACTGTTCATTGTCTTCGCTGCTTGTGGTCCTGTCTGTGGCCCCGTTCATTGCAACCGGAAAGTATCTCATGAGATTGTCGAGCTTCGCGCTGCTACGGGGTATGCCAGAGAATGGGGCCAAACTGCTTGCATCCTCCATGGCTGGCTGAAAACCGGGGCTGCCCCAGTTATTCGATTGCTCGTCGTCTTCCTGTGTATCGATGAGGTAGGGCAGGCCGTCCGGGTCGGTGATGCGTTTCATTGGCATGATGTCCCTGTGGTGATTTTTATTGGTTGGTGTTTTTGCTGCATCTTCCAGGCAGGTTTGGGCATGCAGTAGGGGGCGCCGTGTGCACCGCATTTTTTCAGAAATGATTGCAAAGATAGCGATGAGAAATGGTGCGCATGGCGCACCCTACTTGCTGATGCAGCCCGTAGGGGGCGTTGCAACGCACCGCATGCAAGCGTCGATGATGACAATGCGCATAGACCTGGGGAGCACAGAAATTACATGCGGCGTACAGCAGTGAGCCCTGCATTCCCGCCTTGAGCAAAGCGCACGAGGTGATCGTCAGGCTTCACCATACAAGGCGATCATCAGCGGATCGGTGCGGCGGATTTTATCGGCGGCAGGCCTGATCTGGCGGGTATAGATGGTGGGCGCGGGCTTGCCGCTGTGCCAGCCAAACTGCAGCTTGCTGCGGCCACGGGGCGTGGGCGTGGCGCGTTGTACGACGTGACCTGAGAAGCACAGGTCAGCAATCAGCTTTCGCGCATAATTTTCTGATGTGCGCAGCTCGCGCATGATGTCTTCGATGAACAGGAATTTGTCACTCAGGATTTGCGCCACCTGGGCATAGCGTACGGCGATGTCGTTTCTCATATTGTGTCCTTTCGGCGGTTGTTTGGTTTGTTACTTCTTTCCCTGGCAAGGGTGATCGTTGCGGTTTCGCAAAGCATGCTTTGCTCTATCCATTTCCAGGCCGCCTGCTGGCAGCGCGTTGAAATGGCGGGGATGGCGATGGTTTCCATTTGATTGACTCATCATCGCATTGCACAAGAAACCTATCCTCACCCTGGCCCTCTTCTTGAAGGAGAGGGAATTACTACATTGTTATCCAGGCGGTTTTTAATGCTGATTAAAACGGTAAATCATCATCCATGTTGTCCCAGGTCTCAGGTGCGCGGGCTGGCTGGCGGGGTTTTTGCGGTGTGCCATCCGTGCCATCTGCCTGGGCTGCTGATCTGCTGCTGAGCATCTGCATGGTGTCGCCGCGCACTTCAGTGATGAATTTTTCCTGGCCATCCTTGTCTGTGTATTTGCGGGTGCGCAAGCTGCCTTCTACATACACGGATGCGCCTTTCTTGAGATGCATGGCGACCACTTCTGCCAGGCGGCCAAAGAAGCTGATGCGGTGCCATTCAGTGCGCTCCTTGCGTTCACCAGTTGTTCTGTCTTTCCAGTTGTCGGTGGTGGCAATGGTGATGTTGCTTACGACTTCGCCACTGGGGGCATAGCGGGTTTCAGGGTCGCGGCCCAGGTTGCCAACGAGGATCACTTTATTGACGGATGCCATTCGTGTTATCGCCTTGTGTGAAAATTTTTAAAAATTTCAAAAATCAATGTTGCAACGCTGTCTTGCATGCTGCCAGGCGGCTGTAACCGAGGTCGCGTATCATGCGATATACAGCGCACTTGATGCGCACACGCATGTGCAGGTGGTTGATGAGGGCATGTGTATCGTTCATGTTGTGGCTTTCTCTAAAGACAGGCAAAGTTCGCGCAGGGCTTGCGCTTCATGGGCAGCAAACCAGTGATCATCTTGTGGCAGCCTCGCTGCCAGGGCCTGCGCCTTGTCCAGCAGCTCGGGTGCCTTGGCCCACAGGCGGGCGTTGGCAATGGCTTCGTCAGACGGTTGCAGGGCATCCGGGTTGCAGATCTTGCCGCTGGCATCGTAATGCGCCTCGGCCTGCCAGCCGTAAGCGATCGCCATGCACTGGCTGCTGCGTGTATCGAACAGGGCATTTCCCACGGCATGTAACTGGCGGCTATGCTTCATTGCACCCTCGCACCAAAGCCGGTCATGCGTTCTGCTTCTTGCGCCAGCAGGCTCAGCTCGCTACGTGCAGTGCCTTGCTCAGGTATTTTTTTGGCGAGCTGTGTATTCATTGATGCATTCGCAGATGCAGCCGCTGAGGTAGCCGCTGAGGTAGCCGTTGAGGCAGCCACTGAGGCATGCAGTCTCGCCGCAGCCCGGCTGGCAGGTGCTGCCTGTTTTTCAGGTTGCTCAAGCTGTTCAGCGCCTGGTATTTTGTCTTCTTCATTATTGATGATGCTGAGCACAGTGCAGATGACGATATACGCCAGGGCAGTGACCAGCCAGTCTGTCAGGGATGTTTTCATACTAGTCCTCACAAAATTTTGGGCGAGCGCGTACGCACAAAAAAACGCACTCGTTCTCGTGTTAATCAATGTAGTTTTTGGGTGATACTGTAAGAGTGATGCTTGAGGGTGATGCTAGGTGATGCCGGGTGATACTTTGTTGTTGATGCTGTACTGCTGATACTGTGTTGCTCATGCTGTGCTGCTTTAGCTGGCCATTGCGGCTGGCTGTTGATGCCGGAAAAAAACAGGTGACAATGTGATGCGCTGGCCTTGCCCGCCGCGGGTGAACGCGGCAGCAGAAGGTGCAAGGCCAGCGCAGACAAGGTGCCGGACGCCACTCCGGCAAGTGTGAAATGGGCCGCGAACCGATTTCACCAGCGTATTCTTTTTTGCGTGCTGTGCGCTCAGATGCAGAGCGCTTCGGTGTTATATTGAATATCGAAATTCAGTGTTGAACTTAGCGTTCAACTCAGTGCCGCACTCGGTGTTGAAACTCAGTGCTGAAACTCTGTATTCAGATTTCAAAACCCAGATTTCATCGTCCAGCTTTCAAACACAGTACAGCGATTTATTGCTGCCAGTCCTGCATGACCTTCGCCATCATCCTGCCAAAGTTTTCATACCGCCCCTGGTCCAGCATGCTGGCCATTTTATTGCATTGTTCCATGCTGCATTCAGCAAAGGCGTCGATCAGGTTTTGCCCGTTGATCAGCACCGCAGTGGATGCAGTGGCCGGTTGGGCGTAATAGGTTTTGGGTAATCCAAAATAAGTTTGCGTGCTCATGTGTCGCTTTCTTTGTTTGTCTGACCATGAGTAGAACTATACGCTTTTGTATTAATCGAGTCAATACGAAAATGCATTAAAAAGTATGATTTCGTATGGAATTGTTGGTTATATGTAAACGTGGAAAGTGCTGGAATTGGTATAAGGCGGTTTGATTCATGTCACTTAAAGGTATTTTTATTGAATCTGACGGCAGTTAGCCGTACAATTCTTATGCAGGGAAGTATGTAGAAAATGATGCAAGAAACTATGCAAGGAAAATGACTGATGACCACAACCAAAGCCAGAATAGAAGCCAGGATACTGCCTGACAGCTATGCGCTGATCAAGCGCGCGGCTGAGTTGCAGGGCCGTACCGTGACTGATTTTGTCACCAGCGTCAGCTTGAAGTTTGCCCAGGAGGTCATTAACGAGGCAGAAGTGATGCGTCTTTCAGTTGCCGATCAGGCGAGTTTTGCCGATGCCCTGATCAATCCCCCACCTGCCAACGCAGCCTTGCAAAAGGCCTTCGCCAGGAAAAAGCAAATCATCAACGACCAGCACTGATGGGGCTCCGCAAACATGGATGAGCCATTCCTGAACATCGTTCAGCTTGACCAGACGCATGATCGCAAGCAGTTCAATTGCCAGTCTGAAGCACTTAACCGCTATTTCAAACAGCAGCTCATGCAGGACGTTAAACGAAGAGTGACGGCCTGCTTTGTAGCGACAGATGGCGAGGGGAAGATTGCTGGATATTACACACTGGCATCATCAAGCGTGGTGCTGACATCCTTGCCTGCCGGGGTGCAAAAGAAATTGCCACGCTATCCCAGCGTGCCCGTGGTTCGTCTGGGGCGCCTGGCAGTCGATAGCAGTTTTGCGGGCAAGGGCTTGGGCGGTGTTTTGCTGGCAGATGCACTGGAACGCTCAGTCAACGCACAAATTGCCGCCTATGCTCTGGTCGTGGATGCCAAAGATGATACTGCAGCAGGTTTTTATGAGCATTTTGGCTTCATTCCCTTGCCGGATACGCCCTTGTCCCTGTTCTTGCCGCTTGAAAGCGTGCGTGCTTTGATCTAAGTGATACCGACAGCAATTTGCAGGAGTAGGGTGTGCCATGCGCACCAAATGGCAGGTTGCGCTTCTCAAGCGATATCACCATCCGTATCAGAAGCAATATCACAAGCAATGTTACAAGCAATATCGCAATCCATATTGCCAAGCGATGGTGCGCACGGCGCACCCTGCTTGCCTGGTATTGCTTATCGCTGGTAAATTAAATTGCCGCGTGCGCCCTTGCCATACGGCACATTGCAACGCGCTCTGCAATTAGAAAATCACATCCGGTAGGAGCGGCTTCAGCCGCGAACAGCGCACCGTAGCGGCTATTCGCGGCTAACGCCGCCCCCACGCGTGAGCATGCATCATTTCAGGTTTGCCCTGTCCGCCAATGGCAAAATCAGCCTGGCCGGTTCGCCGCCTGCCATTCATCGCGCAAGAGGCTAAACATCCAGGTGTCCTTGATCTCGCCCTTCATCTTCCAGCGCTGGCGTAGCAAGCCTTCCTGGGTAAAGCCCAGTTTGCGCAAGAGCTGCGCAGAGGCGGGGTTGCGGGGATCGACTTCTGCCTCGATGCGGTTGATGCCCATCTCGCCAAAGGCGTGCGTCAGCAGGGCACGCAGGGCTTCGGCCATGTAGCCACCACCCCAGTGCGATTGCGCCAGGGCATAGCCCAGCTCACAGCGTTCACTATCAGTATCAAAGCGAAACAGCAGGCAAGAACCAATGACCTGGCTGCTTTCTTTATCGACCATCACGCATTGCACCGCTGACGCCTGCGCCGCCATTTCCTTGACGCGCGCATACCAGCTATGTGCAGCGAGGGTGTCTTCCCAGGTGATATACGGTAAAAAGCGGGTGACGGTGTCGTCAGAAAATACCTTGAACAAGTCAGGCAGGTCGTCTTCTTGTATGGTGCGCACGATCAGGCGCGGGGTGTGGAGGGCTTGCGAGAGTACAGTTTGCATGAAGCTTGATCATCCATCATGGTGGAATTACAGAGAGCAGGGGGCGGGGCGCCGGGCGCATCCCCCTGCATACAAGCAGCTATCATAGCAAATTGGCATGGGCCGGTGTACAGATATGCCGCCATGTCAGGGTCTGTGCACCGTCACAAACCCATCACGCAACCATCCTGCAACTACCCAGCAACCATCCTGCAACCAACACGACGGATCAGCCGCCCTGCCTGTAAACAAAGCGCCCGATGATTTTCAGCAAGCCCACATTTTCAGGCGTGATGCGCTCATCGGGATAAGTGCGTTTGTCGGGGTTGCGGCTTTCCAGCACCCAGGTGCCATCGATTTCGCGGCGTAATTGCTTGATGCGCAGGCCGTCAGGATGCTGGATGGCAAAGATCTTGCCGCTTTGTGGCTCAGTCTTGGTCTGGTCGATGATGACCATGTCGCCATCAACGATAAAGTCAGCCATCGAGCTGCCATCAGCATAGATGGCCGCCAGGTTCTCAGGCTTGACGCCATATTTCTTGAAAAAGCCCAGCTCTTTAATTAACTGGCCCTTGGGTTCGGCATCTTCATTATGTGCGCCGCCGCCGCAAGAACCCTTGGCCGCATAGTAATTAATAGTGGCGATGCTGATCTGTTCATCATTGGCAGCGACAGGTTGGCTGCTCTCATGCCCACGCAAATCCTTGCTGCGCAAGTCAGACAGGGTGACATTAAAGAACTTGGCAATCGGCGCCAGCGACGAGGTGCGCGGGTCCTTGGTGATGCCCTCTACGATACGAAATATCGTCGCCTGCGGCACCCTGACTTCATCAGGGAACATTTTTTCCAGGGCAGTTGCCAACGAAGTCGGGTTCATGCCCGACTTATCCATGAGATATTTGATATTAGTTTTAGCGTCCATGGCTGCATTATGCATTATTGCATTAAAAATGCCAAGAATTAGTGAAAAAAACTTGGATGGCAATACGAAAGCGTATATAATTGAACTTGTGGGGAGGCGCTCGCTTACTTTAATCAGGTATGCATCTGGCAATCAAGCGATGCTATCAATCCACCTATCCTTCAACCTTAAACATACTAGCCGTTCGCCTGCCTTGATCTGTTACCGCGCGAATACTGTTTAACCATCTACTTACTCCACCAGGATTCCCTGGTCACCATCAGCCGCCTGTGGTTTTGGCAATCCGGCTGATGATTTTGTCGTCTTTCTGGCGACCGAAGCCCCGCATGCATGGGGCATAAATTTGACGATGAAGACCTCTCGACATTGACGTAGAGGGTACAGAAAGAAGCCGAGAGGGCAGATTCTGTAGGTTGGGCTACGTTTTACCAGCCCAACACTCGGCTTTGAAATAACGTAATCGTTTATCAAAGGCTGAGTGTTGGGCTGATGAAGCGTAGCCCAACCTACGCACTTGCCAACACTTTCGTTTTTCCAATACTTCGCTTTTCTCGGTGCTCCTCCGTGCCCTCTGTGCCTCTGTGTTGAGAAGTCTTCCGGTTTTAAAAAACACAAACCAAGCTGCCCACGCAGCCACACGACAACAACATGACAATACAAAATGACATCCTGCGTCAGGTGTCCGCACGCGCATGCCTGATGGGGCAAGCCTGTGGGGAAAATCAAGTAACACCACAAACAAGGGCCTGCCCATGCTGAGCCAGTCGCCCGCAACCACAGACTGGCAGCATCTGGACAACCGGGTGATTTCACCCACTCACACCATTACCGCCCGTCGTCTGTGCAAAGGCCCGCGCTGCCGTCACGGGCGTGGGCAGATGCGATCAATACGGCAGTTTTGTAATGCGCAGAATCAGCCTGTGTATACGTATTGCAAATTGTGCCGTGGTGGGTAGTTGGCTTGCGAATGGCTGGCCGTCCTGCGCGGTTCGTTCCAAACCCTTGCGACACCACAGAAAAATCCAGGAAACGGAAAAAGATTTTCAGCTTGCCTTGAGCTGTGATGCTGCTGCAGTGGCTTGCGAATAAATGATCAAAAAATGAAAAAAGGAAAATGAAATATGGCACGTTCAAGAAATATCAAACCAGGTTTTTTTACCAATGACGCGCTGGCTGAATTGCCAGCACTGGGTCGCTTGCTGTTTGCAGGTCTCTGGACCATTGTTGACAGAGAAGGGCGCGTGGAAGACCGCATCAAAAAAATCAAGGCCAAGGTTTTGCCTTATGATGATTGCGATATTGATGCATTGCTTGAGTCATTGCATGAACGTGGCTTCATCCAGCGTTATATCGTAGATGGAAATCGCTACATTCAAATCTGTAAATGGGATGTGCATCAGAATCCGCATTTCAAAGAAATGGAAAGCATCATTCCATCCCCGGTTGAACCCCAGACAAGTATAGGGTCGGGCACTGACAAGGTCGAAAATATAACCAGAACTAGCCCGGCTGATTCCCTTAACCTGATTCCTGATTCCCTTGACTTGATTCCTAATTCCCTCACCCCTGACATGGCTGCGCCTTATCACGAGAGCGACGACAAAAAAATACGATCTGCCAAAGCAAAAAAACTGACCAGGGCTGACGAAGATACTGCGCAATTCGAAGCAGCCTGGAAAGGCTATCCACGCCGACCCGGTGCCAGCAAAAAAGAAGCCTGGCAAGCCTGGCTGGCAAGACGGCGTCAAGGCGTCGATGCGACTCTCATGCTCGAAGGTGTCAAACGCTATGCGGCTTACATTGCCGCTTCCGGGGAATCACCCAAGTTCATCAAGCATGCGGCGACCTTCTTTGGCCCTAACGAACATTACAAAGCGGACTGGAGTGCGCCCGCCAGACTGGCATCAAAATCTCATGGAAAAGACCTTGCCAACACCAACTACGCACAGGGAATAGCCCAGGATGGTTCATTCTGACAGCAGCAGTTTTGTCCGCGTCGGCGGCATGCAGCTTAGCAGCCAGCAGCAACACTGCACGCAGCATGGCAGTTACACCGCCTACTCGCACAAGTCCGGCATCTGGTCTGCCTGCCAGCAATGCCAGGAAGCCAGCGATGCGCAACAACGCCAGGTCAGCATGCAGCAGCAACGGCAAGAACAGCAAGCCGCACTCTGGCAAAAACGCCTGGGCCGTGCCGCCATACCGGCACGCTTTGCAGAACGCAACCTGCAAAATTATCGCCCCACTTGCGCTGCAGCAGAGCAGGCATTGCGCACTTGCCAGGCCTATGCGCAAGAGTTTGATGCTGTTCTCAAGTCTGGCCGCAGTCTGATTTTTTGCGGCAGTGTAGGCACTGGCAAAACCCATCTGGCGGTGGGCATTGCCAGGCACATCATGGATGCAGGCAAACAAGCCGTGATGAGTTCCGTTTTAAAAGCAGTACGCCGCATCAAAGAAAGCTACCGCCGCGACAGCCCTCACACCGAGGCGGAACTGATACAGGAATTTGTAGAACCAGACTTGCTGATACTCGACGAAGTCGGCGTCCAGTTCGGCAGCGAGACAGAAAAAATGCTGCTGTTCGACATCATCAACGGCCGCTACGAAGTCATGAAACCCAGCATCCTCATCAGCAATCTGGGGCTGGCAGAACTCGAACACTACATCGGCACCCGCGCCATGGACAGGCTACGTGAAGGTGGTGGCAAGGCCGTGGTGTTTGATTGGGAATCTTATCGGCGGGTGGTTTAGTTTTGATCAAAACCTCTCAACACAGAGGAAGGAAAGACTGCTTGCAAGCAGTCTTCGTTACGCAGGCGAGGAGCATGCTCCCCTACGCGGGCCGCACGAAACCCCTGCTGCACCACAGAGTATTCACAGAGGAGCACAGAGAAAAGCGAGAAAGACAGTTAAACGGAAGTGTTGGCATTCTCGTAGGTTGGGCTACGGTGTATCAGCCCAACACTCAGCCTTTGATAGACGATTACGTTGTTTTTAAGCCGAGTGTTGGGCTGGTAAGGCGTAGCCTAGCGAGGCCCGGCCCAACCTACAAGCCCGGCCCAACCTACGCGCCCAACTAGAATATGCTTCCAGCCTTTCTCTGTGTCCCTCTATGAATACTCTGCGCCTCTGTGTTAGGAGGTCTTAAAGTTTTAAAGTTTAAAAAATACGCAAGCAACACCTCTACAGCCCATGCACAACAAGGAGCAAGCATGAACGCACGTCAGAATTTTGCACACACAGTCACCAACAACAATGACCCACAAAAGCAGCAAAAAGACCTGCTGACCTATTGGCTCGACCAATGGGCCATGTGGATGAACAACAACCACGCAGAAATCGCCCGCGACACTGGCATCGGTGGCGGCATCATCGGCAAGAATGCCCTCAGCAATTATTCTGTTGCTGCCGATGATTGCCACGCCGTCTGGGATATAGAAAGGGATAAAAAAGTCAAAGAGATCGATGCCCTCATCAACGACCTGCGCCTCGAACAACCCTGGACTTACTGGGCCATCTGCAAACACCTGGGTCTCATGAACTTCTGGAAATACCCCAAGCTCGACCCGCAAGAAGCTTTTATCAACGCACTCGATGAATTGCTTTACCTGGTCGAAGAACGCAAGCTGGTTTTGTAACCGCAGCACAATAAACTGCACGCCACGCACACCCTGCACATTACCGTGCTGTGTAGGGTGCGCCATGCGCACCGCTTTTCACGCATTATTCTGCAATTTCCCACATCAAAACCCGGTGCGCACGGCGCACCCTACAGCTTAACAAGCATCGCCGCACGCGGCGCGCCTTACAAGTCAGCAAACATCGCCATATTAAGCTCGTGATGCAGGAGACGATTTTTCTGCAGGAGCGGCTTTAGCCGCGAATGACTGCATAAAGTCGCTCTCAAGAGGAAGCAATCGCCGCGGTGCAGAGAGCATTGCCACGCACAAGATGGCGTTTTACCTGTGCTGTAGCAACAACTAAGCAACAACCAAGCAACATGCCTATACCTCTATTCAAAAACACCTAAGGAACATACATGCCAAACAGAAGCCGCATACGCGGCCGTGACGGCCTGTACTACCGCATCCTCGATTTTGACGAGCTTGACGGCGACGATAATTTCAATGCGCAAGACCTTGGCAGTAACATGGCAGATGATTTGCAACTCTCAGACCTTGACCCCAGCATCCGTCTCTTACCATCTGGCACCACCATGGGAAGAGGCGGCAATGATGAAGACAGCTACAGGGCTCAAACATTCGATGGAATGGGTGGCATGAGCACAAGCGTCGGGCCAGCTAATGATGAAAACAGGGATCCTATATCAGCTACTCCACTAGTCCGTCGCTTTGAAAATGATGCTTACTATACCTCTGCTCCGGATGCATATGGAAATGCGATTACTGCGGCAGAAAAAAACAGGCGGAGCACGCGCTCCGCATCTTCAGATTCATCGGGATCTGGCTGGGCCGCCCCACAAACCAGCAGTGGCAGGCTGGCTGATTATGCAGCACAAACATACGGCCGCGCAGCAGGCTGTTCGACCATTGACGAATGCAAACTTCTCAGCGACCAGCTTCGCACGCATGCAGACACCTATGGCAGTGCATATGCCGCCCTTAAAGACAGCGATCAAAAAGCAGCGGCGGAGGAGTATTTGCGCATGGCAACGATTGCCACGCGTGCGGCAGGCTTGACAGAGTCCAGGGGGACCTATTTAGCGCGCCCGCCAAAGAGTGTCGTGCCCAGTGTAATCGATCCAGATACTTACCAAGGATCAAGCTATGGAGGTCCCAGGGGCTATCCTGTGCTGGACGATTTTAGGCAATACAGAGATGGAGTCACTGGTGCAGGAGTTGCTTATATTTCGCCCGCTGCAATCAGTCCATGGAGTAGCCCCTTGATACAGGATGATCCGGGAACGAAAGATTATCTTGCCGATCTGGATTACCGAACCTGGCGTTTTCTGGCCACTGGTGGGGCACAACTCGCATCGGATGGCATATTAAGTGCCGCCTTCAATACAGTGCCGAGAGCTGCAGCTTATGCAACAAGAGCACGAACAGCTATTCCTGATCACATAGTTCCAGGCCGCACGAGTGTTGCAAACACAAAATACCATGCTTTGCCAGAAATCACTCCACAATCGCTTAGCAGATCAGAAGCGGTTCGCGATATCATGTTACCCGAGAGCGAGCTTCACTCTGAGGGCTTATTCAAAGTCCGGCACCCTTACGCACTGGATTCCTTGCCACCTGACTGGACGAACAGGCTCAATGACTTCAGGATGTTCCCCAGCCAAAATAATGCAGAGGGTATGGCACAACAGGCTGTGAAAGAAGCGCAAAATAAAGCAAAAAGAGGAATGGCAGCTGCCTTCATTGACCGGGAAGGTAAAGTGACTCTTGGATATAGCAAGTATACTCGTAAAGACTTGGAATTATCTTCAATAGAAAATTCTCTCGTACAAGACCTGATCAACAAAAACAATTTAAATCCAGATACCGCAGGATATCGTGGCGTTTGCGCAGAACCTCAGGTTTTTTCACAGATTTTGAATAATAATGAAAAACCGTGGGGTTTCATGGGGGCAGCACAGATACATGATCCGACCGGCAATATCAGGGCAGCCTGCCGGAATTGTGGTTCGGTCAATCGCTATTTTGGGGTTGGTTATCGTGACGAGAGTTTGGGAGTCGTACCTCCGCAAAAATAGAAGAGCTTTGCGTCAATTTACGCTGTGAAGTGGCAGCAATCCTCATCATTATTGTTTGTCACAATAAAATTTTCAATTTTAAGATATAGTCGAAATATCATTGAAAATTTTCATGCATTGAAAACTGGCAACTGTATCTGCACCTGTATTAAATGGACGCAAAAGATAAATCAAAAGACTATTTACACATTCACTCATCAGAAAAATAATATGTCCGATCAACGTAAATACCCGCCTTCCCGCTGGGAACCCGAGCTACATGAACATCTTTTATTTGGAGAATATAAACGCTGGCAACAAGGTGACTGGAGTGCCGATACGATTGTGAATGGTCTTGATTACCCCATCACAATAAAAGCAATGGGAACCGAACCAGTCAAAGCTCAAATCGACAGATTTGCAGAACTGATAGCACGGCTGCCAGAAATCATTGTTGCTTCTAATTTGCCAGACGCACCAACAGATGAGTGGAGAACCAAGCATCCCGATTACCGCCTCCTCAACGCGCACATATCTTCCTTGATTTTGTACGAGAACGGCAGTTTTTTTGTCAGGCTTGATGCTTATCCTGAAGACGACTGGGCTCCGGGGTTTGATATCTCATCCGATTTCAAAGTCACCCTGGCTGAATGGGCTGTCTGATCTGGAAAAAATATTTTGGAGAAATAAATGAACGAAAAAAAACAAGTGCCACAAGCCAAAGAACCGGAATGGATCAGCCATCCTCTTGTTGGACAATACAAATACCGCGTTGAACAGAACAGTTGGATTGCAAAAGCACCTGTACGCGGGATTGATTACTCCGTCTCATTAAATGCAAAGGGAACCGAGCCCATCCAGGCGCAAATGGACACATTTGCAGAGTTGATTGTACGGCTGCCCGGAATCATTAGCTCATCCAATTTGCCTGATGCACCCACGGATGAATGGAGGACAAAACACCCCGAATATCGCTTGCTTAATGCAAAAATTAGCTATTTGTCGATCCGTAAAGACGGCAATTTTCTTATTTATCTTGATGCTTTTCCAGAAGATGACTGGTCTCCAAGCATCGAGACATCGTCAGACTTCATCGTGATTGAAGCTGAGTGGATAGTCTGACCAGAGAAAATATTCTGGAAAAGAAAATGAATGAACAAAATGAAGTGCAGCAAGTTAAAGTACCTGAATGGATAGATCATCCGCTTGTTGGTCAATATATATACCGAGTCAGAGCAAATGACCTGGTGGCTGACACACCGTGCGCGGCATTGACTACCCAATCAATATAAGCGTGGCCAGCATAAGGCGCATTGCAATGCGCCGTATGTGATCACTGCATTCTCTGGGAAAACACCTTTTCCGTAAACAATACGCAAATGCGGCGCAATACATTGCGCCCTACATCACGGCAATGTGCAACAAATAGGATATGCCAAAAACTGCGTCATGCGGTCAGTAGCGCACGCCGTGATCACCATATTTCACCAATATTTTTGCAGACATTCACATCAAAAAAACTGGTGCGCCTGACGCACGCCGGTCAACAAACATCGCTGTATCAAGCTCTTGCCGTACATGAGAAGATCAAAATAATGGGAGCAAAGAGCCTGTCTGCGACGTAGGAAAAAAGTGTAGTGTGATCGTAAGCATGGCTATCGTCGACCTCATGATAAAAAACATGTTGCACGTATTTGCGCTACATTGATTGCAACGGCAAAATGAATGCAGTCAGAAAGGGATATTGATTAAATATCAAAAAAAGTCAGGTCTTCTTCTTGACAGCATCATTGATGCGGAAGGGGCGAATATATGATGGGGGAATGGGTCTTGAACTCGTTTATGTGGGATTTTTTTTCTATGTTTCTGGGCGGCGGCTTACCTAGCATCAGGGTTTGGTGTTGTCTATGCCTACAAAAGGCGCAGAACCAATCTTCGCAAGGCGCTCATTGTTGTGGTTTTGTCGCTTTGCGTCTTTGTGCCTACAAGTATTTCCCTGGATTTCAAATTCGCAGTGGGGACATGCTGCGCCTTGCGATATACCGCTTGTCATCGCTACATTTCCATCAAGATGACATGTTCCATCTGCTGAGCATGCAAAACTGCCAGCCGCCCCCTAAGATGCTCAGCTATAATGTGCAAAAACTACTCAGGCACACTTACTCAGGCACACTTTATGCGCATCACTAGCATCCTCATCTCATTCATTATCCTTGTCAGCGGCCCTGCATGGTCCGCGGAGTTCAGCAAAAAAGAAAAAGAAGCATTGTTTGGTCCCAATGGCGAACTGATGAGCGTTTGTCAGCATGAGATGCAGACATTGGAAAAAACGCTTCTTGCGCCAGGCAAGTTTTCATCCCAGATGGTGGAATTATTGAAATGGACCTCCGGCATTGTTAATCCGTCTGAATATTGCACTTGCGTTGTTGCGCGCGCCAGCGCCAAGCTGACCCCGGATACAATCAAAAATATGTCGGAAGAAGATGGCAGGACTTTGGGAAAACTGATGGGGCAGGAATGCGTGCTGGCAAAAATGCAGACACAGAAATCCGGTTTTTGTCATGCCGTCATGAGTGACGTCATCTCGATCAGCCCGCCAGGTGCATGGGATGAATCAAAAATGCCCGAAGTTTGTAGCTGCATGCAAGACCGCTTTAATCAATTGACCCCGGAAAAATTTGAAAAATTCTTCAAATATACCCCTGTCGATTACAACGCCTACATCAACTCCGGGCTATCACCAGACACCGATACCCTTAATGGCAGCATGATACAGTGCGGGTTTTTGAAAATGAAAAGATAAGCTAGTGGATGCTATTTTCGTCAACGCTGTTTTGAAAGGCAATAAAATGAAATTTTTATGGGCACTGTTTTTGTTCATGGCATCGGGCTGGGCTTGCGCCGGTGATCTCGATAAAATCACAGGCAAATATAATTATGAGCAATACCGACTCACGATGGCCAACGGTAAGACTTTGTCGATGAGTGATATCGGTGCAAAAAGCATGAGCATAGAAGTAAAAAAAGATTCGACCATCTCAATGAAAATGTTCATGATCGATGGAAAAATCATTGCATCGGATGCGCTCATCAAAGAAATCAAGATCGACGGAAATAAAGGATACTGGATCGCACAGTGGCCTGAAATGAACTATCCGGTCAAAAAGCTTTTTTCAATCAATGGCAGCCAGATTGAATATGACATCAAATTTGAAAATGCACAGGATTTGTCACGCTACGGCATGCATGAACATGCTGTTCTCAGAAAAACCAATGCTTCCTGATCAGGTTTAAAACTGTACCGGGAATATGTTCATTTATGTCCATTTAAGTCCATTTAAGTCCATCTATGGTTGCTCTTGATGCACCCATACTTAACCTGGAATGAAAGACACTTGCCATGGATATACTGAACAATAACAACGGTAATTCAAAAAAATCATTTACCCAATTCGTACTACTTGTGGTTTCGATGGCCTGCCTGGCTTGGTCTTTGTATTATTTTTTTGAGTTTTCCCCATCAAGTGACCGGCCTTTTCGCCTGACTGCTTTTATACTGTTATGGCTCAAGGAAATCATAGTGCTGGTCCTGGGTTTGCTCGTGCTTGTTTTCTGGCTTGTGGATCGTGCTGTCAAATTCATCAGGCTATCAAAAGATGGACACACAAGTCTTGCTAAACGCAGCCATGAAAATTAAACACCTCTGGCAGTGACAAGGCCATCCTCTTCAATTTGAATGCAACCGGCTACGGTCAGCGTCTGCCGCACATTTTTGCTTCGTAGGTCTTGAGGTCTGGTGTCAAGCCTACGTCCTGCCGATAGATATCGACTTTCCCGGCATCTTCCAGTTGATAGACGCCACAGCCATCGCTATTGTTGACGATCTGGGTGCCATATTTTTGCGGCTTCCCATGCAGCATGTTGATGCGGTCATACATCAGCGCGTAGTTGTTGCCCGTGCTCTTGCCGGCACGGTAATCGGCCTCAACATGTATCAGCGCAAATTCCATGAGTGGCCAGTCAGTGACTGCATGCTGGGCAATGAAAAAAGCCCCCTCGCTTGCCTTTGCCCCTACTTTGTCCACCGAGGGCCAGCCTATGGCCTTGATGATTTCCTTGAACCTGGCCAGGTTGTTTTTATCCGTCTCTATCAGATTGTCTATGCTCCTGGGGTCATCCCTGTCAAAATTCTTCCTGGCGTCCTGGTCTTTTTTGAACATTGCAATAAGTTCTTCGCTGTAAGCGCTGACATCTTCAAGCGCTAAGGCCAGTGAAGGCAGTGCACATACCAGCAGCGCCAGACCAGCCAGTCTGCGCAAGCTCTGTCGCGTGCCAGGTCGCTTCAGTAGTGTAAATCCATGCATGGCATTCTTACTCCAGTTGTTGGACAATGCTTTACTCATGTTGCTGCAGCTTAGTCTTTTTTCTTTATCGTAGGCAGGTCATAACCCAGTTCATTCAGAACAGAACATTTCAATTTGCCGCTTTGATACAGGGCCAGCATGTCATTTTGTATGTTCAACTCTTGTGCAGTTTCTAGATTCACGCAAAAACCGTTGCGGGCGAAATTCCACCACATAGTTTGTAATTTACCTTCCTGATCCTGGCGCGCGAGTAAGTAAAAATCATTCTTTTCCCAGTGACGCTCCATAGGCATGTGCCATGCCGTCAGCAAAGCCGGGCCGCGAGTATTGCTGACATGGCCGACGAGGTTTTCTTGCAGCATGAAATCGACCCAGAAAAAACTGGTCATGTCCACCACGTTGGGTTTGGTCGATCGGGGATAAGGCGGCCCTGGGCGGATGTCATAAATCGCCGCCTTGAATAACACCACAGGAGTAGGTGGAATGCTGGTGCAAGCACTCAGGCAGGCCAGTATCAGGCTGACGGGCAGGTATGTTGAGCAGAATCTGATGAGATTTTTCATGCGCCTATGTTACCTAAAACAGGTTTGGCGGGATAGGGTGTATTTCAATGCGCCCTAGGTCACGGCATTTTAAAAAAATACGATTTGCCAAAAATGATGCCATGCCGCCAGTAGGGTGGCCATGCGCACCGCTTCACACGCAAAATTCTGCAATCATCCAATTCAAAGCATTCACTTCAAAACCCGGTGCGCACGTCGCACATTTATATTTGCACAGGGCCGTTTGCCCCATCACCTGCGATGGCTTCAGGCTGGTACCTGGATGACGGCGGTGCTGTACAGTGAATGCAATTCCCAGCCCAGGCTGGCATACAGTGCCCGGCCCTGGGGAGTTGCCACCAGTGCGCCGCCGTGGATGCCGTGCTCTGCCGCGATGGTTTCCAGTCGCTTCATAAGCACACGCCCCAGGCCGCGCCGTTGGTGTGCCGGCTGCGTTTCTATGCTGTCATAGATGGCAAGCCCATCGACCAGCACGATGCGCCCGGAGGCGGCTACTTCGTCCTCTGTCGTCAGCACCCGCACCACTGAGATGGACTGTGCCAGCGCGATATCGAGTTTATACCCCGCTGGTAATTCCGGCGCTTCTGGCATGCTGGCCGCCAGCGTCATCATGTAACCGGGGCGCTGTATGATCCAGTGCGCAGGCAGCATGGACTGTAGTGCGGCAGCGGACGTGCAGGTTTTCAAGAAAATCCAGGGTTCGCTGATGCTGCGGGCCAGCTCTGCAATGTCTGGCAACAAGCCAGGAAAAACATAACGTGCCTTTTGCTCAGGCCAGCCTACATCAACACGCCAGCCACCATGCGCAGCGACAGGCGGGGCAGTGTCTCGCGCCAGCGCCCAGCCCTTGAGCCAGCGCCCGACCAGCTCAGGGTTTGCCTGTAGCGAGGCTGCATGGACATCCTCTGGATAACTCAGATACTGATGGCCCTGGTGTTGTGCATTGAGGTGTGTGCTCATTGATTCGTCCCTGAGTGTGGGTTGTTTATTATACCCAGCTCGTATTGCTCATGTTTGTTTTCTGGCTTGTGGGCGGCGCTGAAAAATTCATCAGACCATCAAAAAATGAACGCACAAATCTTGTGAAACCCGGCCATGAAAATTGTACACTTCAGGCTTGACGTAGCCGTAACGTAGGGTGCGCCATGCGCACCGCTTTATGCGCAATATTTTGCAAGTACCCAATTCAAAACCCGGTGCGCATGGCGCACCCTGCTGGGCGTCGAATGCACATATCAGGATTAGCGCCACTCCTACAGTTGATAGCAAACCAGTAGGGTGCGTCTTGAAGCACCGTCTTTCTACGCTTTCCCTGATCATTGACCATATGGTGCGTCAAGACGCACCCTACAAAAAAACGACGCTATGCAGCAAGCAGGCGTCGTTTTTTGTATTCCTACGCGCGTAACGCATGGGCCTGGCTTTCGGTTGACAAGTGGCATGCCGTTTAGAACAACAACACTAAGCCCTGTGTTCTGTGGTTTTTTGCGTCAACGCAATGTAGCCGGGCGGCGTTTTTGGCTTACGTAGCGACACTACGAAACGAAAAAACAAGCAAAACGAAGTACCAAACTTAACAAGCAACCCAAAACATAAAGAGGGAAATATCATGAACAAACTGATCACCGCCATCATCGCTTCCACAGTTGTTATGGGTAGCGCCTTTGCACAAACTCCAGCTTCTGCAGCTTCTGCATCTACTACTGCTGCCTCCAAGCCAGCAACAGCCGCAGCAGCGAGCGTAGCGAAATCTGCCCCAGCCGCTAAAGTGGTCGCCGCTTCAGCTTCAACATCTGCCAGCGCAGCAACGCCAGCAGCAGAAAGCAAACCAGCAGCTTCTACACCAGAAGCCAAGCCAGCCAAACATGAAAAACATGTCAAGCATGGTAAAAAAGAAGTGAAAGCAGCAGGCGCCTCTGCCGCAGCCAGCGCAGCATCGAAATAAGTCTTAAATAAGCATCAAATAAGCATCAAATAAGTATAGCTTCAGATTGCATGCCGGCAGCCAGACGCTGCCGGTGAATCAAGTAAAAACAAACAAATCGCTCACAGACATATTAAGGATTATCACCATGAACAAGCTCATTACCGCCCTGATCGCTTCTACTGTTTTGATGGGTAGCGCATTTGCACAAACGCCTGCTGCACCAGCCAAGGCAGCCTCTGCCTCTGCTGTTGCCAGCACACCGGCACCAGCTGTAAAAGTTGCATCTGCATCGGCCATGGCTTCAACGCCAGCAACAGCGGCAACAGCAACGCCAGCAGCAGAAACCAAAGCAGAAGTCAAACCTGCGGCAGAGAAAAAAACAAAGCATGTGAAGCATGCCAAGAAAGAACATACGGACAAGAAAGCGGACGATGCCAAGGCAGCTGCACCAGCAGCATCCACCCCGGCAGCATCGAAGTAAGCCGCTAAGACTGCATCCGGGTGGGCTGTCATAGCCACGCGGGATGCAATTAAAAAAATCGACGTGCTATTCATATTGGATAGCGCGTCGTTTTTTTTGCTACGCCGAATTACCCTGGGCAAAAAATTAGTTTATTATTCAATAATAAAGCTCAGCGAGCATGTCCCCTGATACGATGGACCAATTGTGGATGGGGCACCTGGCCGGGTGCCAGATTTGCCGACTCAAACTCAACAGATAAAGGATGCACGATGGAAGCACATGGCATGAATAATCCATTCCCTATGCGGATACCGTCCAACGATATTCCGGTGGGATCAGTGCTTGCCTTTGCTGGTGAGATCAGTTCACCTGAAGGTGCCCAGCAATATGTTTCGCCGATGGAAGCATGGGGCTGGATGCTCTGCGATGGCCGTATGCTCACGGTAAGCCAGTATCCTGCATTGTTCGCGACACTTGGCTACCGCTACGGTGGTCAGAATGATCAATTTCGTATCCCTGACTATCGCCCTGAGCCCGCGTCCGGCACAGGTACCGGACCGTCGAAAGTCAATGATATACGAGATGCGGCTTACATCATCAAGTTTAGCTAAGGTAGTGCTGCACTTGCCCCTTAGTGCCCCTTAGTGCCCTTTAGTGCCCCTTAGTCGGCAGCATCATCGCAGGCAAGCCCCGCCCGTATCTATCCTCTCTGCTTAACCCTTGCTCGCCAGCACCTCGATATTGACTTCTTTGCTGGCGATGTAATAAGGCACATGCTGGTGATTGGCAAACATCAGGCGCAGTTTGTGTTTGCCCGGTGGCAGGTTCAGCACAGTCTCGGTTTCGCCCTTGCCAAAATGCTTGTAATGCTGGTGCTGGAATTCTTCTGCACTGTCAAACGGGATAGGTTTCTTGATGTCCTGCGGCAAATCCAGGTCAATCAAGATGTGATGATGGCCGGTACCGTCAATATTGCCCGCCTGCACAGGTGCGACACCCATGCCAGAAACAGAGAATGCCACCCTGAAAGGCGAGCGCACCTTGTCACCATCGCGCAGGTTCAGGAAATATAATGCTTTGTCACCGACCGGGAATGGCAAGGTACGTTCCACCGCATTGCTGCTGCAAACCGTGTTGTCCGGCGTATTGATGACAGGCGCAGGTTTGGCCTTATCCGCAGAAAATGTCAGGCAGGGCAGGGCTAACAAGGCAATCGCATAAGGCGCATAGTTCTTTTTGAGCTGAAGTTTCATCTGCGTGTCTCTCTCAGGATGGGTGGTAAGGCACATTTTATTATAGAAATGACCAAAGATATGCTAATGTTTTTTATGCTGTTGTTGTCAATGTAAGCGCAGGCCTGGAAGTAAGCGATTGAGAGCCAGTGAGCCAGCCAGGACGATGGCGGCGTTGCATGCAAGTCTTGCAAGCCAGGCCATGTGCAGCGACTGCAGCGATTGCCTTAGCATTGTTGCCGCACAAAAAATGGTGACAAAGAATGCTGACAAAAAAATGCTGACAAAAAACCGAAAATAAACGAAGACAAAGAGATGAAAACAATTTATTACTTTGACGATGAAGAAGAAGGCCCCGCCCGCGAAACGAGCCATCCAAGATTTGTGGAGCTAGCCCCAGAAGATTTTTATTACGACTGCACGGATGACTTCAGCCCTTTTGGCAGTGACGACGGCTACGATACCCTTGCTGGGCTTGAGGAATGGTATCGCGATCATGGTAAAAAGAAACCAGTCGTATCCGCGTTTTTAGAAGAGTTGCTGGACGACTGGGATTTTGGCCTGCCTGACAAGCTGATACGCGCAGACGCACAGGTCATCACTGAATGGCTGGATGAAGACAAGATGCATGAGACTTACCTTCACTCAGAATGCCGTGCGCGAGTTGCCACTGCATTCGGGCAGTTAAAAATTGCCGGGCAGGTAGATGCAGACATTCTCGACGAAGCACTGGCAGCACTGCGTTGCCAGTTATGGCTCAATCAGCGTGCCCGCATCCATTACCCGCAATGGCAATATGCAGATCAGGAACTGTCACGGTTGACGCAAATGCAAAGCGTGTTGAAACAGCTTTGAGGTTTAAATCGGGAAGCGGCGTAGGCAACGGCAGAGATGCATGCCAGTTGCATCTGACAAATTCATGTATATCAGCCGCCGGAAAATCACAGACCATGAAAATTTTCAACAGGATTCTTTGCCTCATCGCCACGATGGCAGTATTAAGCGGCTGTAATAGCCTGGCTGGCCTTGAACACCCCAATATCATTCTGATGGAAGCGCGCATGAATGATATTAAGTGGGGCAGGCCGAATATACCCAGGCCAAACGTCATCGATTTCTATACTGACGTGATATTGTTCATTGGTGTTGAAGAGGTATTGATAGGCCATCTTAAAAAAGATCCGGCTACTGTCGTCACCAGGATGCATGGCGAACCAAGCGTTAGTAACATATACCTTCTTGCCCGGCAAAATCAGGAGGGTGATTTAAAAATCATTGACTGGTGGCTAGGTACGGATCGCCTTTGCATGAACCGCAAGCTGGCACAGAATCTGGACATAGAAAAGCAAATGCTGGCGCTGTACGGCAATGCCAAAATCAAGTGCAAGCACTGGAAAAAAGGGGTATGGGAATAGCAGGAATAATGTCAATCTTGATTTGAAACGCATCTACAATGAAAAAAGCTATTGTCATCATCTCGCTGTCAATCATCTGCGCCGTGTTTTTTGCAAAACACCAATTAGGCCATGTTTATTGGTGGGCTCAAGTAAGTGTACCAGTAAATCGTGAAAATGAAGTGATCGTATTCTGGGACTATTTACGAGATTATGGGGGGCATGTTAACGGATTTGATAATCATCCAATGCTAACAGACGTCCTGGGTCATGACGCGAGCATACAGTTCTCAACCACACAAAAAAAGAGGGATGTGATACCCACAGCGGTGACTATGCCTTTTGCGCAGACTCAAAATTTTACTTCCCGTTTGGATTTGTGGATTTCCAAAGACACTATTCATCCTGTTGGATGCAATAGCGTCGATGTAGGCTCAAAGGCTCCAGACGATTGTGTTGCAGCACATCCTGGAATGCGCCCTTTGAGACAGGTGGGATATAGAAGTGAAGAAGTCTGGCTTAAAGGGCGGCAGATAATTACACCTGTAGAAAACCAGGCTGATTGTGCAGTGTCTTTGCCGGACAAAGTAGTGCTGGATAATAGTAATTACAGAAGCGTTGCTTATTTCCTCAAGAGCCAAACCTTGTATTTGGTTGGTATCAGTCAGGAGCCAGGCGTTTTGTATGTATCCAGAGGGTGTCAGAATTTTGAGCGAGTTGATTACACGGCGTACATACAAGCCGCAAACGAAAGTTGCCAGGATAAACGGCATGTATACGATGTCGTACCAGGGAAAAATACAATAAGGCCTACTTTGTTAGTCGAAAGCTGTCGTGATACCAGAGGTGTTTTAGATCTGGATACCGGTCAGTTTAAGCGCATCACTCACCCTGATTCATTATTTTTTTTGGGTACATCTGGCGATAGGGTGGTGCTCGATGTGAAGCGAGTAACTGAAGGGCATGAAAAAGATAAAACCAAGCTCTATGTTGTCGCTAACGTACTGGATGTTGATACCGGTAAGGAAGAACTACTGAAATCCAGTTATCAACCGAAGATGCAAATGTCATTTGGTTTTTTGGGCTGGTTATTCAACTGATAGCGAGGCTGTATGTACAACAGGCTTGTTCCTGAAGCACGTAGGTACGATTAGCGCAGCGTAATCGTACGCATGCCGGTCGTCAATGTCTATGGAGATCGCAGGTCACCGTGACTTCAATATAGTGTTTTCAGCAAAGACTGCAATGTTGTTGAAGCAGATGTTTTGAGATGCTCAGATTTTCTTGGGGCTGTGATTATTTTGGCGCACATCATGTGTACGATTACGCTGGGCTAATCGTACCTACGAGAGTATGGCTGTTGTGCCTGTCGTGTGTGTGCAATGGTAGTGCAATCGCGCTTACTCCCCGCCCTGACAAGTCTGCGCCGCGCTTTCTTTTGGCCACGCATCCGGCTTGCTGGCAAGTGTGAATTCATGCAAGGGCAGAGGGGCGGGTAGTTGGGCAAAAGCGTGGGCAAAAGCGGCAGACTTTTCTTCTACACGGCGCTTGCCATTGTATGACCAGCGCACCTGGCTGTTGTCGAGATAGTTGATACTGCATCCGGCCAGCTCTTGCAGGATGCGCTCTATCTTGTCATCTGTCCTGATCTGCTTTGCCTTCATGCCGGCGAGCATCAGCTTTTCTCCCTTTTTTCTGAACTGATAAGAATAGGTAATTTGCTCGCAGCAATCCTGAAAATCGATGGCGTCGATAAACACACTGCCATTGTCTATCCTCGCATACGTGCTGGAACTGTTGATGCCCCGTCTTGCGCCGAACAGGTCTGGCCATAGCTTTGACCTGCCCAACAGGCTGACATCGCTATTCCGGTTAAGGTCAGTGTCTTTCGCACGCTTGTCTGTGTTTTGCAATACCACCAGGGCAGAATGACGCAGCAGTTGATCATCCCTGAAGCTGACAATCAGGGCATGGGTATAATTGCCCGCCACCTTGCCTTCACCCCGGTACCGCTCAAAAATTGGCCTGGCATCTCGCCACTGCTGCGTCTCAGGAAAAGCCGCGCGGATCAGCTGGATGATATTTTCTGGCAGGCTCTGCTCGTACAAAACCGTGTCTGCCCAGCTTGCAAGCGGCAGCAGGGTGCAGATCAATAACAACAGTACCCGTTTCATCCTGCTCCCCTTTTTATGTTTTGATCGCTTATTTTTAATCGATTATTTCTGATGGTTTTTTTGAGAGTGCAGATCAGACGTAACAAAAAATCCTCCAGATCGTGCCAAGTTAAAGCCCTGTTATCATGTGCTGATTTTATCCCTCATTTGAGTAAAACGGAGTACATCGCATGAAAATTCCTTATCTCCTGTCGCGCCATCTGTTGTCTGCATGCCTGCTGGCGACGATCACCTTGTTTGCAACTGCTGCTGCGGCTAAAACGAAACTTAAGGCGCCTGAGCAGGCGCTGGATCTGTCCCTGATCAATCTGATTGCGACGCCAGAGCGCTATCACGGCAAGCTGGTGAACGTCACAGGCTATATTTTCGTCGGCCCGGAAAACATGTCCATCTGCCCTTACCCGGTCGAAGTGTCCAGCAAGGACTGCGTCTGGATCAATATCGATTCTGGCCCCACGGCCAGTGATGCTGATCAGGAGAGAATCTTCAAGAAGCTGGCAGCGCTTGAAAAATTCAATAAAAAAACTGCGACCATCATCGCCAGATTTAATAAGAACCATCAAGGCCAATTCGGCGGCTGGTCTGGTGAGCTGACAAAGATAGTTGATATCTATGACTACAGAGATCAGTCAGCGCGGGAAATCAATGTGTGGAAATAAGCGTGCGGAAATATCTCTTGCAAGGAAATGAAATCACCGCCCACGTTCACCGACATTGGATGCAGCAAGTAACAAGTAGGTACGGGCTTACTGCTTGGAAAACCGGCATCCCAATAACTCTTGCCTGTTGGCGCGCAAAGATTTTTCAGAAAAAACTTTCATCAGTTTTTTCGATGTCAACGCGACCCGGAAACCAAGAATCTGCCCCATATTGGCACAGGACGAATGCGGTGGTACTTCGGCAAGGAGAAGTAAATCTTGTTTCACCCAGGCCAGTGCGGCGAAATTGGCTACTTCCTGTGGTTTGCAGCGCAGGGTTTTTTTTGAGATTTTTTGGGTGATATCCGATAAGTCAATGGCGGCAGGCTGACCCTGCGCATCGACTGCAAACAGCTTCGCCTCCCAGGTGCCAACTGCTCCACCATCGCTGGTGTTGATGGCAAGATACCTGGAGTCTGCACTCCACAACACTTCGGTCAGATCAGGTTGGGCCATCACACCCAGTTTAGCGGTTTTCCCGTCGTGATTTTGCAAGACCAGCTCACCTGCTTGTGCCCTGATAGTCAGATTGCCGTCGGGTGACGCCAGTTGCCAGCCTGCCTGCATATTGCTGGCCTCGAGCTGGCTGGCTTTCCCTGAAAATATTCCTTTGCAGGATGCTGGCGCAGGGGCAGCTGCCGCTGCTGCAGCGGCGCAGATCAGCATGCCTAGTGCCAGGCTGATGCCAGCGGTGATGTGCAAACGAGGTATGATCTTCATGGGATATTTTTTGCGAATTTACGATGGATATGGAGCCGCGCAAATCGTACCTTGTATTATGACGCTTTCGGTAGTTATTCGTTAATATAGCTACCAACAAGTTCTTGGTAGGCATACCAATATCGAGTGACTGGATGCCGGATCGTACCTTAGGTTTGAAACCTGCGACGTAGATTTCTGCACCAGTCACTTACCCCTCGTTTTAAATCGAACAGTATCTACGCAGGTTACGCGGGCTGGCAAGCAGACTTTGCTACAATGCCATCGATAATCTACTGAACCAGGCTTTTCATGAACATAAGTCAAAGTTGTATGCTGATCTTGTGCACAACAATGAGCATCGCGAACCTCTCTGCACAGGAAGTGGATACGCCTGTCCAGCAAGTCACGATTGCCACAATGCGTGACCCGCAATGGATGTCCTACCGGGACGCCTACAAGGCGCTGAGATGGCACGACGACTACAAGAAAGATAAAAATTTTGTCCGCTTGACTTTTGATCTCAAACCCAAAGATCGCCAGGCATCGTTAAAAGACCTGCGCCTTGAATTGATCGGTAAAACCACACGGATGGAATTGCCTTTGGATGAAGGTTTGACGACCTCCATCCCCGATATAAAGCAGGCTTATGAAGAAGACGCCGAATTCAGGTTGAATCGTCAAGCTGGCACTTTTGATTTTCAATATACAGGATCGATCAAGCTAAATCCCAACGGCGTTTATCCACTAGCTGACCTGCACCAGGCATGTGATCAGTTGCTAAACTACCTGCGCGATGCGCGGTTGAGTATTCGACTCAAAACCGCAGGCAAAAAATGCATCGCTGTCAAATTCCATTACCCTGAACGTATTGCCAAACCACGACTTTTTTATAAAAATGAATCAGGCGAAATGCTGGCAATTAGCCTGATGAAGCCATTAGAAAATATCCCTGGAAATGCTGTCGCGTTCCGCTTCCCTGAACAACAGAAAAATGGTGAAATCATTGCAGAAGACTTGCCCTTGTCTATACACGGCATTTACGATTAAAGAAAGATGCAGCGACGACGAGCGCCGTATCGTCTTATGCCTGTTTACTTTTCATCATTTTGTTTTTTTTCGTCTCTTAATTCTTCAAGATATGGCCCTACCCAATACAGGGCAACAAACAAGACCAGGCTAAAACAGGTATTAAATAAGGGCTTTACAGGCCTGTCGTCCAAATAGTTCCCGAAGGCGACTATCCAGGGCAAGGCGGCACAATACAAGGCCACTGAAAGCCGGCTTTTCATATTCAATTTCATCTCTTATATGCCCTTTTTGTCATGCTGGTGTTGATCGGCACATTGTGGTGCTTCGCCATTGCGCCAATTAAGTGGCGCGTAGATACGATTAGCGCAGCGTCATCGTGCGCATGTCAGCATGTGGGTTGCACAATCTTTTACTTCATTCCCCCACCAGCTTGCGCCTGATCACATAGCCGCAGCAAGTCTGTATCCTTCCATATTTCTATAAACGGGCGTGCCGCCGAGAAAAGCGGGGCGGCATCTTGGTGACGCTGGCAGGCGCACAAGGCCAGGGCGAGATGTACCTGGATTTCAACCACAATAGACTTCATGGTCGGTGAACCAAAGTCTTTGCTCAGCTCCAGTGAGAGTGTGAGTAAATCCAGCGCTTCTTTGGCTTCGTTATTCTTGAGACGGATCAAGCCCTGGCAATACAGCACGAAGACGCGCTGCAAATCCGACTGTTTGGCGCCTTCAATCTCTTCCATCAGTAAGGCTGCGCCTTCGGTATTGTCCAGCCTGCGCACTAGCGTCGTGGCGAGATCAACCGTATTGGCCAAGTTAGGTTTGAGCTTGTAGGCAGCTTGCTGAGCTATTGCCACTTGTTGAAATTGACCTGTCACAAAATAGACCGAAGCGAGCTTTCGCTCATATAAGCCAGGTTCCAGAGTGTGGTCGCCTTTTAGTGGCTCAAGACGGGCCAGGGCCGCATCAAGTCGGCCTTGGCCGGCTTCTGCCGATGCTAGGCGAAAAATGATTTCATGATTGGAGATAGGTGTCTTGAACCAAGACTTCCAGCGCGCCATAAAATGCATCGTACGCTCGACCTCTTTCCAGCGCAACATTGTGCGGGCATCCAGTGCACGATGATATAAAACCGTTGGAGTAATCGCCCAGATAAACCAGAGCAGGTGGATGACAAACAGCAGCGCGGGTATTAGTGCCCCTACACTCTGGCCGCCAAGTATCGCAGTGGCGATCACCCACCACACCAATATAGGACCCCAGATGCCCGCATTGTTCGCATATAGCATGGCGAGTGTGACAACCAGACTGGATTTTTTTTGTAACTGCAGCTCATGGTAGGCACTTGTTCTCAGTCGCAACCTGGAGTTGACGTTGTCAAGATTAACAGCAGTTTTTTGGCTGTCTATAACCCGGATATCACGGTAAGCCTGCTTCTCCAGCTTGTCGTAGGCAGCTTCAATGGAGCTGGCTTCTACCCGATCTGTGACAATGCGGTCTTGACTGTCTTTGGCGGTGAATTTGAATGCGTACATCGATTATTTCTTTCGTTTTTTTTTTTGAGTGTCCGTAGGTACGATTAGCGTAGCGTAATCGTACGCATGTCATTCATCACCATCATTTTTCTTGAAAAGCATAGTCGCAATACGGCGGGCTATACGGCAGTCTGGTAAGTATAAAGTATAGGCCACACCCGCGTTGAAATGGACAGGAAATGATGTCTGGATATTTTTGGGGTTATCGTTATTTTCGGGCTCAGCATGCGTACGATTACGCTGCGCTGATCGTAGCTACGATGCAGTTTTTGAGCTTGCAATCTGCTCAGTTTAGCTGGCCTGGCACATCACGCGCAACGTCAATCAGCATATTCCACGGACATGAGTTGATGAATTCAGCCAGGTCGTTTTGTGCTTCTGTACTACGGAGCTCATCATTTATCCACATCAATTTCATCAGCCGCTGATTCCATTGTCGATAATTAAGTCGCAAGACTTTGATGATTTCAGAAAAATCTTGTGCATTGTCGATGTCAGGCAAGTTATAGTGATTCATTTCTCTAACCACAAAATTTTGAAGAAATGCCAGGTTCTCCTGGCTCCATGCCTTTACACGCTCATGCTCAGGTAATTCAAAAAGGGCGTCGAAACTGTTCCAGTCTGATTGGCGGTTTTTATCATTGGATGTCATTTTGATCTGTCAGCTCGTGTAGCATGGTCAGCAATAACTTCCCATGCTGATTAATGAATCAAGTATACAAAAACACTCGCGCAAAGAAGGACAGACAGCGATCATGGGATTTGCTTGAGGTCTATAGCTATTTCAAGTATCGCACATGGCACACGCATATCAGTCGCCACCACCAATCTCCGCCACCACGTCGCCACACCAATTTACAGGATACACGCCTGCATGCACATAGTGATGAAAAGTGGAATAGGGCCAGTCGCAAACGCGCTGGACCAGGCCGTGTTTGAATGGATTGACATGCACGTAATCGACATGTCTTTGAAAATCCAGCTCGTCGCGTATCAGATGTTCCCAATAGTGGCGCTGCCAGATACCGCTCTCACCTGCTGCCAGCCGTGCAGCGGAGAGGGATTCTGTTTTGGGCAGGGCGCGTGAGAAACCACTCTTGATGAGCCGCCAGCGCAGGCTGAAATTGCTGTCACCTTCGGGCAGGGTGAAGATGCAATGCATGTGTTCTGGCAAAACTACCCAGGCATCGATATGAAAGGGGTATTTACTGCGCACATCTTTGATCACCTTCCGCAAGAGTTCAATTTCGCGTACCAGCAGATCATTGCCGTGCCTTTGCAGCAGATTGACAGTGAAAAACCATGTGGCTCCCGGGACGAATGCGCGACGGTAATTGGGCATGGTATTTTTTTGTGGGCTCAGGTGATTTTGCGGGGGTCATGCGTACGATTACGCTGCGCTAATCGTACCTTGTATTATGACGCTTTCGGTAGTTATTCGTTAATATAGCTACCAACAAGTTCTTGGTAGGCATATCAAGATCGAGTGACTGGATGCCGGATCGTACCTTAGGTTTGAAACCTGCGACGTAGATTTCTGCACCAGTCACTCA
>NZ_JBMPPI010000031.1:0-66946 GCF_049340245.1 Undibacterium sp. TC4M20W | reverse complement strand
CACTTCCATCGCTTTGCGCGCCAATCCAGATACCAGGGCATATACCACCAGTACGTGAAATGCGATAACCAGCCCCAAGCCTATAAACTTCTTCCCCGGCTCTTGCTGGCGATTTGAAAAATCCATTCCGGCTGTCTCCTCGATCTTAGAATATGAAGGCGGTAATAATAACCGCTGTTGGTGTTAAATTTGCGTTTCTTGACTGAAAACTTTTCATATTTTTTGTAGCAAGCATATGAATCCCTGTTTTAAATAATCTGTACTGCCTGATTTGTACCCTGTCTAGCGAAATTCCCTTGTGTATTTCAATGTCAAAACAGTCAAGCAATAAGCAATATCTGAACCATGTATAAGCTCGGCTTTTTGCATCAATAAGGCATCTGTATGGAAGAACTTTGCACTGCATGATGCCTGTTGCGCACTAAAACCAAGATTGCACTCATGAAGCCGTGCTCCAAAAAAGATCTTGCTGTCTTGCTCTTGTCTTCCTATTGTCCTACAAAGACCACGGCACTCAGGGCGGGAATCGTAAACCGCCCGCTGATACTCTCATACTTCGCTTCTGCTGCCACACGTTTATCTGCTGCTTGTGTAAGCAAATGTGTAGGATGCAATTGATAGCTGCGCTTGCTTTGTCCGTCTATGGTTAATGATTGCGGCTGTGAGCTGATATTGATGAAATACATGACAGAGTCAAAGTTCGCTCCTGCCAATTGCCTGCCATCCAGATGCGCGGCTATCAGTAAGGGATTTTGCTCGGGGCCGGTATTATAGAATTGCAGGCGCTGTGCGATATCGGACGCAGTCGATAATCTGAACAGGCTGGAGCTGGCCCTGATCTGCAATAAATCACGGAATTGATCGCGACTATAGGCAATATCTGCGCGGGTCGGTTTAATATTCGCCTGCTTTAGTGCCTCCTTGATATAAGGGTAAAACTGTGCATTGTCTTTTTCTGGTGGCAAGCCTGTCGCAAAATAATTGTCGCCATAGCTCCAGTCCAGCCGGTTAAACCAGTCGCCGGAATTGAAGCTATTGCTGTCCATGGACTTGGAGCGCAGGATATCGACACCCGCATGGTAGTAGGCCACGCCCTGGCTGAACGCTGTTGTTGCCAGGGCCAGAGCCTGAATGCGGGCGCGGTCTGCGCTGCTGGTGTCCAGCGGCAGGCGATAGGCATTGATGTCGAACAGGGTCTGGTTGTCGTGGTTCTCTACATAGTTGACGACTTCGCCAGGCTGGCTGGCATAGCCTGCAGGCTGACCAGCATAATCGATGTCCTGTAATTGCCTGGTCTTGCCATCAAAGGTTTGCATGCTGAAGTTGCGTACTGAGCCTGCCAGGCCCAGCCTGAGCATGTCGGCCGCGCGCAAAAGATCCTGCTGTGGCCTGGCCTTGTCTGCCAGGGTGTTTGGCATATAAACCAGACCATTGATGTAACCCTGGTTTTTGACTATGCCTTCGCCTGCATCGCCATGGCCGCCGCCGCGTATGGCATCGCGGGCACGGTCGCTGAAGCTGCCTATGCCGCTGCCATTCAGTGACAACTGCGATGCCTGGACAAAGCGCTTGCCGTCGGCAATTTCTCCAAAATTCCAGCCTTCTCCGAGGAACTGGATCTGGCGTCCGGTTTCTCGCAACAGCCTGGCTTGCATGTCTTCCATCACCTGTCTGGGTTGGTGTCCCATCAAGTCAAAACGGAAAGAGTCTATTTTGTAATGCTGCGTCCACAACAGTACAGAATCACTCATCAGCTTGGCCATCATGAGATTTTCTGTTGCGGTATTGTCGCAGCAGGTGGAGCGCTCTATTTGTCCGAACTGGTTCAGGCGCTGATAGTAGCCGGGGACGATGCGGTCCAATACTGAGTAGGCAGTTTGTCCAGCCCCTGCAGTATGGTTGTAAACCACGTCCATGCCCACGCGCAAACCGGCATTGTGCAAGGCCATGACCATTTTCCTGAATTCCATGATGCGCTTTGCTCCATTGCTGGCATCAGCGGCATAGCTACCCTCGGGCGCATTATAGTGATAGGGCTCGTAACCCCAGTTATAGCAATCCTTGTCGGCATATTGCGTAGCGATTTTTTGTTGCTCTTCGCCATCGGCCTGGCCCTTGATCATGGGTGTCTGGCAGCCTGCTTCAGGTACGGTGGCAAAGTCAAAGACAGGCAGTAAATGTATGTCCGTCATGCCCGCTGCACTCAGGGCCTGCAAATGTCGCATGCCATTCGAGTTTGCTTCGCTAAAGGCCAGGTATTTGCCGCGCCAGGCAGGCCTCACCGTTGCATCATTGATGGAAAAATCCCGTACATGCAATTCATAGACTTGCATGTCAGTTTGATTTTTTACTTTGGTATTTGGCGTTTGCTCGTCCCAGCCCAGGGGTTTTAATTTACTGGAAGTCAGGTCAGCGATATAACTGCGCTTTGAATCTGTCGTCAGGCTGATGGAGTAGGGATCAGTGACGCGATTGCGCACCAGGCCCCTGCCGGGTACGTAAACATCGACCAGGTAGGTGTAATACTTGCCGGATAAATCCACCTTGACACTGGTGTTCCAGCTGCCAGTATCGGCATCGGATTGCATGGGCAGTATGCTGGTAGATTTGGCTTTGCCATCTGGATACAGGCAAATCGAAACACGTTGCGCCGTCGGTGCCCAGACGCGGAATCGTGTCTGCGTTTTATTGGTAACTGCTGCCTTGCGAATGTTGGCGCCGTAATCATTGAGGCTGCCTGCTGTCTTGTATAAGTCATCGAGCGCTCCGGCAATTTGCAGGCCGGTGTAATCGATAACCCGGCCTTCATTATCTTCTGCGACGATTATTACTTGTGATTGCTGCAATGAACGCAATTGTTGCAAACTGATATGTGCAAGCTCATATACTTTTCCCGGTTCAGTATAGGTAAAGCGTTTTGCAATATCGGTGTCGAGTGTCGCGTCCGATCCGGTCAGTGCAATCACTTCATCAAAGCCGCTTGGTTTGTTGCCCTTGCTGAGTTTGAGTTGTCCTGTCCTGGAGATGTATAGCCTGACTTTGTTGTCTGTTGCCCGGCCAGGCCAGCGTATCAGTTTGTTGGAAAGCCAATAGGCGCGCGCGTCTGTGGTTGGCATGGCGGCTGGCGATAATGTGCTTTCAAACGGACCTGCATTGCATGCAGCAAGGCCTGCGTCTGGCGCATTGCTGGCGACAGCATGGCTGCCACAAGTTGTGGCACAAGTCGTGAGTACGCACGCCATTAAAAAGCTGCCGCAGCTTTTTGCCCGTGCAGTAGTTTGTTCAAAAAACAAAACAGTCTCCTGGGTAAAACAAGCTTCTTTACTCTGATTGTAGATATGTTTGAATCGCAAAAGTAGTGTGACTACATAAATAAAATCAAGTTTACGGCTGGTTTTACCGGTTTTATTGTGGCTAAAGTCAACTTCGCGCCAATATTTTTTCAAATTTTAACCTAATAATCGCAAATTTGTTAGACATGAGGTGTTGATGTATGTAGTATTGCTACATAAAATCTGATGGCGACCTGTTTTCTTATTTCGGCCCCGCTCAGGCGCAAAAAATATGAATGGTGAGATGTTGAGTAATAATCAAAAAAAATCATGCAATGCAGCTCCGCGCTTGCTGGCTGACATAGGTGGCACCAATGCGCGTTTCGCACTGGAAATGCAGAGCCACGAATTTACTGCCATTGCTGTATTGCCATGCAATGCCTATCCTGACTTGCAGTCTGCCATCGCCGCCTATTTATCGAGTCCTGAAGTGCTGGCTGTATGCCAGTCGCCGGTAAAAAATGCGGCTATCGCCATTGCCAATCCTGTCGATGGTGATGTGGTGCGCATGACCAACCACCACTGGACTTTCTCCATAGCCGCTTTACAGCAGGCGGCGGGGTTTGACAATCTGGTAGTCGTCAATGATTTCACTGCACTGGCAATGGCCTTGCCACATCTGGCCGCTCATGAGCGTGTGCAGATAGGTGGTGGCCAGGCTCAGGCTGACCGCGCCATAGGTTTGATCGGTCCCGGTACTGGTCTGGGTGTGTCTGGCATCATTCCATCTGGCGGGCATTGGGTAGCATTGTCCAGCGAAGGGGGGCATGTGAGTTTTTCTCCCAGCAATGAGATAGAGGTAGAAATCCTGCGCGAGGTCTGGAAAGAATATTCGCATGTCTCTGCCGAAAGATTGATCTCAGGCATGGGTCTGGAATTGATGTACCGCATCCTGGCGCAAATGGATAAACAAGCCGATACTGAAGAAATGAACGCGGCCGACATTACCCGTCGTGCACTTGATGGCAGTTGCATCATCTGCACCCGTACTGTGGACTATTTTTGTGCGATGCTGGGTACCATCGCCGGCAACCTGGCCATGACCCTTGGTGCGACTGGTGGCGTATATATAGGTGGCGGCATCGTGCCACGCCTGGGTGAATTTTTTGCGCAATCAGCATTTCGCCAGCGCTTTGAAGCGAAAGGCCGTTTTGCAGATTATTTGGCACAAATACCGACTTATCTGATCACGGCAGAGTATCCCGCATTTTTGGGTGTGTCTGCGATATTGAATGAACGACTGTCCTTGTCAGACTGTGTCGCCTAAAATTTGAAAAGACCTTTCACCACAGAGGCACAGAGGTAACACTGAGGAAAAATTTTATTTAATCAGATTAAATAAATACTTCTTCTTTACGTTTCACATGATTGCTCTCTTTGATCTTCTCTGTGTCTCTGTGCCTCTGTGTTGAGAGGTCTTGATCTAGTGGTTAAAACGAAATTACAAATCCATGAATAATTCTTTGGCAGTGCAAGCAAATGACTGGTGGCGTGATGCCGTGATTTACCAGGTCTATCCGCGCAGTTTTTCAGACAGCAATGGCGATGGCATAGGTGACTTGCCTGGCATTACTTCCAAACTTGATTACATCGCCAGCCTGGGCGTCGATATCGTCTGGATTTCGCCTTTTTTCACTTCGCCGATGAAGGACTTTGGTTACGACGTGGCAGATTATTGTGATGTCGATCCCATCTTTGGCACGCTGGCTGATTTTGATGTCTTGCTCAAGCGCGCGCATGAACTGGGTTTGAAGATCATGATAGACCAGGTCTTGTCGCACTGTTCGGAAGTGCACCCCTGGTTCGTCGAAAGCCGCAAGAACCGTGACAACCCCAAGGCCGACTGGTATGTGTGGGCCAATCCCAAGGCAGACGGTTCACCGCCGAATAACTGGCTGTCTGTGTTTGGTGGTTCTGCCTGGCAGTGGGATGCACGCCGTCGTCAATACTATATGCATAATTTCCTGGTCAGCCAGCCTGACCTGAATTTCCACCATCCTGAAGTGCAGCAGGCGCATCTCGATAATATGCGTTTCTGGCTGCAGCGTGGTGTAGATGGTTTTCGTCTCGACGCCTGCAATTTCCATTTCCATGACCAGGCTTTGCGGGATAATCCACCCAGTCAGGTGCGCGATAACAAGACCGTGCAGGACAATAATCCCTATGGCATGCAGGCACATATCCACGACAAGACGCAGCCAGAGAATCTGGCCTTCCTGGAAAAAATTCGCAGCTTGTTGAATGAATATGGCGCGATCGCCATCGGTGAAGTCGGGGCCGATGATTCGCTGGCCGTGATGGCAGATTACACCGCCGATGGCAATAAATTACAGATGGCCTATAGCTTCAATTTGCTGACGGCGACGTACTCTGCTGCCTACATACGCCAGCAAGTGGAGGAATACGAAGCGCGCGTCAAGGGTGGCTGGGTATCCTGGTCTGTGGGTAACCATGATTCTGTGCGCGTCATGACACGCTGGGGTGGGCCAGAGGCAACACCGCAATTTGCCAAAATGCTGCTGGCCATGCAAATGACCTTGAAAGGCACGCCATGTCTGTATCAAGGGGATGAGCTGGCGCTGACGGAAGCCGACATCGCCTATGAAGATATACAAGACCCGTACGGCATTACTTTCTGGCCAGAATTCAAGGGCCGCGACGGTTGCCGCACGCCCATGCCTTGGCAGGCAGATCAGGTAAATGCCGGTTTCAGTTCTGGCAAACCATGGTTGCCGGTTCCGGCGGAGCATGCTGCCCATGCAGTTTCTGCGCAAGATCAGGAAGATCAGTCTGTCTTGAATTTTGCCCGCCATATCCTGGCCTGGCGCAAGAAATACCCGCAGCTTAGTAGGGGCGAGATCAGTTTCTTCGATGCCCCTGAACCTGTATTGGCGATACGTCGTGACCTGGCTGGCAGCGATAGTCTGCTGGCGGCATTCAACCTCGGGAGCCAGCCTGTCAGTTTCAACTGGCCTGCAACTCAGAATGCCGCACAATTGAAGGACACTGGCTTGCCGGGACAAGTCACCGATGGTCTTGTGGAATTACCAGCCTACGGTGCATGGTTTGGTGAGCTAATGAAGTAAATGTTTTGCAGAGCGCTTGACAGGGCTGCATGCTGACCGTGCAGCCCTTTTTTTGGGCAGCGCAAATCTGCAACAGCTAGGCAAGTGTTTGTGTATCAATAGAAAATTGCTTGCGATAATTGCCGGGACTGTTCGCAACGATGCGGCGGAAATGGCGGCGCAGGGATTCTTCTGAACCAAAGCCTGCCAGCTCGGCGACCTGCGGCAAGCTGCTTGCTGGTGACTCCAGCAATTCCTTGGCGATGGCGACGCGTTCACGTATCAGCCATTCACCCGGCGCCATGCCTGTGCTGTCTTTGAAATGACGTTGCAGCGTGCGGGTACTCATGGCTGCTTTCTTGGCCATTGAGGCCAGATTATGTGGCAGGGCAGGGTTGGACCTGACCCAGTCCATTAACTTGGCCAGACGTGCATGTTCATCTGCGGGCATGGGGCGTGGTACAAACTGTGCCTGCCCACCTTCGCGATGCGGCGGTACCACAAGGCGTTGCGCGACCATATTGGCGACTTTCGCACCATAATCCTTGCGCACCAGATGCAGCAACATGTCCAACCCGGCGGCAGAACCTGCCGAAGTCATGATCTGCCCCTGATCTACATACAAGGCATTTGCCTGCACTGTGATTTCTGGATAACGTCTCAGCAGTTTTTCGGCATAGCGCCAGTGCGTAGTGACGGTTTTGCCATCGAGTATGCCAGCTGCAGCGAGGATGAATACGCCAGAGCAGATAGTGCAGATACGCGCACCACGCGCATGTGCGAGGCGGATTTTTTCCAGCAAAGCTGGCGGTGGCATTTCATCAGCATCACGCCAGCCAGGGATGATGATAGTGTCGGCCTGATCCAGCATCTCCAGACCATATGGCACTTCTACTGTGATACCGCCGGCGGCCCGCAACTTGCCGGGTTCCGCAGCGCAGACAGCGAACTCATACCAGTCCACACCCAGTTCCGGACGGTTCAGGGCAAACAGTTCAACCGTGCAGCCAAATTCAAAGGTACACAATTGATCATAGGCAAGGGCGACGACAAGATGTGGTTTCATGGCGTGATCTTACCGCATCTTTGGATATGCGACATGGTCTGCACTAGCAAACTGTTTATTCACGCAGCCAGTCACGCAATTCATAATACCAATAGGCGCATTGCGCGGCCATCAAGCCAAGGCTACCAAAGGCAGGTGGCAAGCCGTAGTGATCAAGTCCATGAGGTAAAGTCTGCTTATGGGCGATTGCCTGCGCCACGACTTCGCCAGCCAGCGTGGTTGGTGCTATGCCATGGCCGCCAAAACCCATTGCATACCAGATACCGTCAGGCAGACAACCGATTTGTGGCATCTTGTGCTGGGCATAGCTCATCAGGCAGCACCAGGCATATTCGACCTTTGTTCCAGCCAGTTGCGGATACACCTTGAGCATGTCACCGTATAGCAAATCAGCGACTTCGGCGGGCTGTCTGTCGCGTATGGAAATGCGCCCGCCCCAGAGCAGGCGGCTGTCTGCCAGTGGCCGGTAATAATCAAAGGCAAAGCGGGTATCATAAACCGCAGCGCCGGTTTGCATCGCACTTGCCAGTTTGTCGCCCAGTTTTTCAGTCGCCATGACATAGGTAGCGATAGGCAGTACCGAGCGCCCCAACTGTGGATAAAGTTTTTCTATGTAGCCACCACAACAGACGACCACGTGTTGTGCCTTCACCGAGCCATTTGCTGTACGTGCGATCTTTTCAGCACTACCAGCATCAATCGTGCTTACGCGGCTATGCTCATGGATACGCACAGCCCCGGAGCTCAAAACCCTGGCCATGGCCAGGGCATATTTCAGCGGGTGGAAATGAAATGCATTCTGCTCATGCAGGGCACCAAAATACCGCTCAGTATTCAACACGGCACGGGTCTGTTCCCGTGACCACGGCGTCCAGTCGACTTCAAATTCGCGCAGCATGAAATTTCTTTGCTGCGCGAGTTTTTTTGCGTCATCAAACCAGTTGGCCAGCAAGACGCCATTGTCGTTGATGTCGCACTCCATCTGATGTTGCGTGATGCGTTGCCGTATCAGAGCAACTGCATCCAGCGTCAGTTGATACAGCTTGCGTGCATGCTCAAGTCCAACTTGTTTGATCAGGCTTGCATTGTCGAGGCTGAAACCGCCAAACACAAAACCACCATTGCGACCAGAGGCACCGTGGCCTATCACTTCCGCTTCCAGCAAAACGATATTGCGGACTCCACGCTCCATCAAACCCATTGCCGTTGCCAGGCCAGCAAAACCACCGCCGATGATGCAGACTTCGCAATCGAGGTTTTCTTGCAGAGATGGGTAGTCAATAGCCGCAGTACTTGCCTGATAAAAGGTTTGCTGTAAATTTTCTTGGAGGATCATAAGCGCTTGCAGCGACAGAAAAGCCGTCAAATTACACGCAATAGCAGTGGCAAGGCAAGCATGAACTCTTATCTGTCCCTTGTTTACTTTTGCTTGATGGGCAATTACACTGAGGTGCTAACTTTCTTTCAAATCCTTTGCACATTGCTGGCAATCTGCATCAGCAGCGCGCTGAACAGACCAGCGGGCTCGTGGGGATTTATGAAAACTCAATATTATTTTCCTGGTCGATCACATGCGTAAATTGCCGGCACGTTTTGCGGGACTTGTCATGCCCTTGCTGTTATCTATACTGATGACCTTTATCGTTTCTTTCATCAGTACCTTACGTAGTGTCGGCCTGGTAGATCACTTCCTGCAAATCTGGATGGGTTCCTGGGCATTGTCGTGGGTGTTTGCTTTCCCCGCTTTGTTGCTGGTTTTGCCGCTGGTCAGGCGCATCACCAGCATGCTGGTTGAGGCTCCGCGCTGAGCCATGGCTGGTTTTGTTGCACAACTCTGCTAGCCTGAGTCAGCTGGAAATAGAAGGAAAATAGCAGCCAGGTAGAAACATCTGCTTACAAGTAATTACGATTTATCACGTACAAATCATTGTGAATTTTATATTATTACTTTTTGTAAATATATCATTTTGATGATGCATGAATTTTCATTCATTGTCTTCATTCGCAACAATGAATACCGCATTTATACAAGTAGTAAAAGACCGCAAACTTGCCCATGACTTGAGGCAGGTCGCAGATGATTTTGAAATCCTCGATTTTTTCAAGCAATATGGTAGTTGCTGTTTTGTGATGTCTGCCTTGCTCGCGCGCATATTGTCAGAAAAAGGTTATGCCGCCAGAGTCCAGGGATGCTATGCCGAAATCACACAAAATAACGGTGTTTTTTACATAGGCTATAAGGGTTTTGCGCACGATCAGCAAAAAGAAGGTCATGCTGTCTGCATAGTCGATGAGCAATACCTCATCGATTTTGGACTGGGAACTTTAAGAAAGTTTTATGCCGAGGATTTCAGCCACGCGCTGGCCTGCGAAATTTTGGGCGACAATCCGGTGCTGGGTCATCTTGAGCTGGATAGTGGCGCGATAATGACATGGCGTACAGACTGGATTTCACCCATGGTGAGCACAGAACTGGAACACCAGCTTGCAACAGTTGAGCGTGTATTAAGTGGCTATGACGACTTCCAGAAAAACCGTATGGCCTATCTGGTCAAGAAATTATTTTCCGGGCCAAATCTTCCCTTGACGCCTCCTGCCTTGTTGAGCAGAGTCACTGCCAAGCCGCAGCTACCGTTAAAAACGCAAAAAAGTGAATTGCCTGCCGCGCGCGAGTAAGTGGATTTTTAAGTGAATTTTAAAGTAGATTACTAAGCGGATTTTTAAGCGGATTCTAAAGTAGATTATTCAACGGATTTTCCAACAGACTTTTTCACTGCCAAAGCCTTGCTTTCTTTTTTCAGGGACTTGGATACAGGGCACACTGCCTGCATGAAACTAGCCAGTGTATTTGCCAGATTGTCCCCCTGCAAACGATAGAAAACAAATTGCCCGCGCTTGTCACTGGCAATCAATCCTGCTGATTCCAGTATGCGCAAATGCTTGGACAAGGACGGTTTGGTCATGTCGAAACGCGCAGCAATTTCCCCGGCAGACAATTCTGTCTCCGATAAATAAGCCAGAATCTTCCGGCGTGGCGTCGATGCCAGGGCTTCAAATACTTTTTCCATAATTAGCAAGAACTGTTGATGACTCATCTTAGCACTTTAGCCGGTAATCGTGAAGTTAATTAGATAATTAGACATTTAGCTAAATAAGGTATATGCTTGAATCGTGAACTGAAGAAAGGCAGACAGGTATCATGGAAACTGACAAAGACATTGCAGGCAGCACGACGGTCTATTACAACAGTGCCTGCCCTGTATGTGATGCTGGCATACGCGATCAGCGTGGGCGTATGCAGACTTGCAAGATCAACTGGGTAGATGTGCATACTGACCCTGATGCAGTCAAAGAAATCAACAGCGAGCTGGAAACCGTACGCGAGCGCCTGCATGTGCGCAATGCCAATGGCGAACTGCTGACGGGTGAGCAGGCCTTGGCTGCCTTGTGGTCGCAAACCAGTGGACGTCGCTGGCTGGCCTGGCTGACACTAAGGCTGAGTTTTTTGACGCGGCCACTGTATAACTTCATCGCCAGACACCTGTACCGCTGGAACCGCAGGCGCGGTCACTGGTAAGACCCTGATTCGATTATCATCAATCAATAGAGAATGTCATGAGCACAATTCGTACGATAGCAAGCAATGCCGACCCAGCCGAACTGGCACGTTTCAATAGCCTGGCAAGCCGCTGGTGGGATGAGAATTCAGAATTCAAACCCTTGCACAGAATTAATCCACACCGGCTGGCATGGATAGACCGCCTGGTTCAACTGCCAGGCAAGCAGGTGCTGGATGTGGGTTGTGGCGGCGGCATTTTGGCAGAGTCCATGGCGCGCAAGGGTGCCAAAGTCACAGGCATAGACCTGGCTGATAAACCCTTGCAAATCGCCCAGTGGCATGCGCAAGGCCAGGACGTGGATGTGCATTATGCCAAAAGCAGTGCCGAGGCATGGGCCGGACAACATGTTGGGCATTACGATGTCATTACCTGCATGGAAATGCTGGAGCATGTGCCATCTCCCGCTGCTGTCATCCAGGCCTGTGCAGAGATGGTCAGACCTGGCGGCTGGGTATTTTTCTCAACGATCAACCGCAATCCCCTTAGTTATGCGCTGGCGATTGTGGGGATGGAATATCTTATGCGCATCCTGCCGCGAGGTACCCATCAATATGCGCGATTTATCAAACCAGCAGAATTACTCGCCATGGCAAACGCCAGCGGCCTGGCCTTGCAGGACCAGCATGGCCTCGGCTATAACCCGCTGACTCAGCGCTTTCGCCTGCATGGTTTCATGGGAGTAGGCTATCTGCTGGCGATGCAGAAGCCATTGCAGGTGCAAGTTCCAGCAAGCCAGAGTAACTGAGCAGCAAGCCCAGGCCAGGCATGACAACGCCTACATAAAAACGATAGCGGCCATCTTCTATGCATTTATAGGCCTGCGATTGCGGAAACAGCTTCACAGGCAAGGGTATGCCATGCAGATGCGCCGCAAGAACGCGCCAGCTCCAGCCGCCGCCTTCAAGAATATCTACCGTCAGGCGAAAATGCATCAGCCCTGTGCTCTCTTGCCAATAAGCATGTGGATACTGGCCATGCGGTGCAAACACAGTGACCAGTTTTTCTACCTTGCCGTCCGGCGCAATGAATTCTCTGGCCCAAATCAATTTCCCTGGCGCATGGCTGATACTGACCCTGTAGCCTGAACGGGTGTGGGTGATCGGCACGCCCAGCTTCTTTGCCAGCCGGCGTCCCAGAAAACCAGCCAGCCCCTTGCCCAGCTTGATATCTATCTCGCCTTGCAGCGTACCGCCATGGAGATGGATTTGCTGCAGAAGAGGATGCAAATTGCTGAAAGACTCACCAAACCACTCCTGAACCGGGGTAAGAGGGGGGCTCGGCATCGTGGTTTCTGTAGTCATGCGTGCCATTGTAATGCTGCAAACCAAGCCTGCAGAGTAAGCCAGAAAAATAAAAAAGTATCGCTGACACTGTTCGGTACGGCTCTGATTTATTTTGATTGCGGAGGAACAGTAAAATGCCTGACCCACAGGTAAAAACAGGCTTGTGCTTCTTTTTTACAGCACATGGCATTAAAATCCCGCACCAGACACATATTTCGCTGATGCGCAGGTCATATATGGAAATGGCGGGCGCTTTGATCACAGAGTACAAATAAGCAAGTAAATAAGTACAAATACGCAAGCACAAGAGAAAGTACAAAACATGGTTTTTAGTACGGTTAGTTTTTTATTTTATTTTTTACCGATCTTTCTCGTCTTGTATTTTGCATTGCCGTTTCGCCATTTCCGCAATATTGTCTTGCTGCTTGCCAGCCTGATATTTTATGCCTGGGGCGAACCTAAGAACCTGCCCTTGTTATTGATTTCCATCCTGCTCAATTATCTGTGCGGGCTGGGCATGGGCCGGGCGCAGGAAAAAGGTGGCACAGGAAAATCCATCTTCATCGCAGGCATAGGTTTTAATCTGCTCTTGCTGGCCTACTTCAAATATTTCAATTTTGCGCTGGATAGTCTGTATGCAGTGCTGAATGGTGTGGGCATCGCCATGCCCAAGGCAGAGGCAGTCACGCTGCCGCTGGGAATTTCTTTCTTTTCCTTCCATGCGATTTCTTATCTGGTGGATGTCTATCGCAAAAAAACGGCGCATGAAAAGAATCTGTTTGCCCTTGCCATGTATATCACCATGTTCCCGCAACTGATTGCCGGGCCCATTATCCGTTTCTCTACCATCGCCAGGCAATTACACCAGCGTCACCATACTGTGCGCAGGGTGGAACTGGGTATCAAGATTTTTATTCTCGGTCTCGCGCAAAAAGTCTTGATCGCCAATAGTGTGGCCTTGCCTGCTGATCAGATATTTTCACTGGCACCAGAGACTTTGGGGCTGGCCAGCGCCTGGCTGGGCATCACCTGCTATACCCTGCAAATTTATTTTGATTTCTTTGGGTATTCGAATATGGCCATAGGTCTGGGCCTGGTGACCGGCTTTACCTTTCCGCGCAATTTCAATTATCCCTATGTCGCGCAATCCATCACCGAGTTTTGGCAACGCTGGCACCTGAGCTTGTCGCGCTGGTTCCGTGACTATCTGTATATACCGCTCGGTGGTAACCGTGGATCCAGTCTTGCCACTTACCGCAATCTGTTTATCGTGTTTTTCCTGTGCGGGCTCTGGCATGGCGCAAGCTGGACCTTTGTGGCCTGGGGCCTGTATCACGGTGCTTTTTTGGTACTGGAACGTAGCGGCCTGCAAAAAGTGCTGGCAGGCTTGCCCAGGGCATGCAGGCATGTGTATACGATACTGGTGGTGATGGTGGGCTGGGTGTTTTTCCGTTGCGACAGTTTTGCCCAGGCCCTGCATTACCTGCAGGCCATGGCTGGCGGTATGCCCGCAGACAATGCGGTCGCGCCTGTCTTGAGTTTTATGAATGGCACGGTCATCACGGCTCTTTGCGCCGGTATCCTGGTTTCTACTCCCATCATGCAGGCAATGAATAAACCGCTGGCAGCTGTCAGGATGGCCGCTCCTGTCCTTAGTCTGACGTTGTTTGTCATATCGGCAGTCAGCCTGGCGACCGGGGCTTACAATCCTTTTATTTATTTCCGTTTTTGAGACTGGAAGTTAAAGATGAAATCATCGAGTCCAGCCGCATCAGCCACTATCTATAAAAAGCGATTTTATATCAGGGTAATCTTTATCTTTGCTTTCTTTGGCTTGTTGATACTGCCAGCCCTCATTCACCTGAGTGGCAAATGGCAGGGTAGCAACACGGAAAACCGCGTCCTGGCAAGCGCACCGGTATTGCCAGTGAACATGGCAGATGTGTTGAAATTCCCATCCGTGACCGATGCCTATCTGAATGATCACTTTGGTCTCAGGAGCCAACTGGTGGCATGGAATAACAGCCTGCGTTATCACGTGCTCGGCGATATCAATGCCGTGCAACTGACTGCAGGCAAAGATGGCTATATCTTCTTTAACTCCCATGCTGCCAATACACCTTTGGGCATGGTGCACTTCCTGTGCGGTAAAAATGTGAGTGCGCAAGACCGTGCCGGCATGGTGGAAACTGCATCCGGCTTCATGCAGACTGCCTTGCAGACCAAGGCCGATAGTTACTTGCTCATGGTGCCTACCAAGCCCGTCGTCTATGCAGAAAAAATGCCGGACTGGTTGCAAAGCCAGTGCCAGCTGTATCCCCCCACCTTGCCAGGCGTGATTGCCAGTCTTGATCAAAAACCAGGCCTGGCAGGCAGAGTGATCTATCCCCTGCCAGAGATGCTGGCGCTCAAGGCCAAAACCGAAGTGTACCCAAAAAATACTTTTCACTGGACAGGCATGGGCCCGCAAGCCTTGGCGCAATGGCTGTCTGAAAAATATTTTAAACATCCGAGGTTGATTACCTTATCTGGCCAGTTGCATGACCGGCCTTCAGACATACAGCAATTCTTGCCTGGTGTCACACTGAACGTGCCAACACGTGAGCCTGATTATGCCCTGGCAGGCATTACCGCGTGTGCGGGAGTTGCCTGCTTCCCTGAATGGAAGGGTGTGGCTGCCACTTTGGGGGATGTCAGCCGTTACCGGCATGATAAACAACAGGGGCCCAGACTATTACTGATCTCGGATTCTTTTGGGCATGGTGTCGCTGGTTTTTTTGCCGAATACTATGGCGAGGTCTGGCACCTTTCCATGAATAATATCAATCTGCTGACAGAGGCTGAGCGGGCCAGTTTGAAGAAACTTGTTTTTGAAGATTTTGCACCTGATCAGGTGCTCTATGTATTTCACGATGCTGCCATCTCTTATTTTGAGAGAGCACCTGCTCAGCTTTTGAACGCAAAAAGATAAAAATTCTCAGCTTTGGCCGGGCCAAAATGCAAGGCATTACAAGGTGAGGTCGAAAACTCTTGCCTGCCTGCATTTCCTTAAGTCCTACAAACTCGCAGTCCAGCGTCCTATATCTGACAGCCATAGCCGCTGCTACGATACATCCCATGCCTGAACGATAAAAATCACTCTCTCAAAGACTAGCGGGTAACACTGAAGGTCACAAACAGTTGATATTGTAAGTGCAGGCATTTATAGCAACTTTTCCGTCTGGCATATAAACAAGTGAAATCCTAATCAAGGAGTATAAAAATGAATAACTTCGTAAAAAAAATCACTGGCATTTTTCTGGCAAGCATGATGGTTTTGATGGTCGGTTGTGCTTCAACTGCAAAGCAGGAAAGCACTGGCGAATACATAGATGACACGCTCATCACGACTAAAGTGAAAGCTGCCATCGTCAATGAGCCAACATTGAAAGCAAGTGAAATCAATGTTGAGACTTACAAAGGCATAGTCCAATTGAGTGGCTTCGTTGCTGATCCAGCTTCATCCAGCAAGGCCGTCAGTGTGACGAGTGAAGTCAAAGGCGTTAAATCAGTCAAAAACGATATACGCGTTAAATAAACAGGTCATCAGGTCATCAAGTCAAGGGCTCTGCGCAGCTTTGCTCAAAGCCCGGTCTTGATGGTGACCAATGGTGATTATTGGTAGTCGTTACAAGTGAGCGCTACAGGAGCTCAGAACCAGTAGGTCGCAGAAACTTTCAATTCAATCTGCATTTGCTGTTGTTCGATTGCAGGCAATTACGTGACAGCCAGACGTGATTGCCACTTGCTCCGCAAACAGCTTGGTGAATAACTGGACTGATTGTGGAGTTTTTTTATATGTGTTGCCTAACACACTGACATAGTGTTTTTCTCAACATAAACTGAATTTACTTTTATCAGGCAATAATCAGCCAGTAATCAGCTGGTATTGAGGTAATAGCCAAGGCTAATTTGATGCTAATTTGATGAACATTGAAACTTAGCCTGATACAAGTAATTTTTTGTAGTCCCCCCATTTTATTACAGGAGCTTCATGATGAATTCAGATCAAGTCAAAGGCGCAGCAAAAAAAGTGGCAGGTAAAGTCCAACAAGAAGCAGGCAAGCTGGTCGGTAGCAAAGAACAGCAAGTCAAGGGTGCTGCCAAACAAGTAGAAGGCAGCATGCAAAAAGCAATTGGTAATATCAAGGAATCCCTGAAGGACGAACAGAAGCACTAAGCTACTGTCGTTTCGCGGGCTTAGGCACTAGTTTGCACGGTGCTTAAGCCCGGAAATTTTATGTATTGCAGCTTAAGTACTGCAGTACGTATTGCAGCTTATCTGTAGCATCTCGCAAATCGTTAATTCAATAATCAAAATAATGCAAATGAATGGACAAAAGCGATGGATGTACCTCTACCCAATTTACCTTCTGGCATCGACCCCACCAATACCACCAATAGTTCGGCCAGATTGACTGACAATAATGACCAGGTAATCGCCGATAGTCCAGTCGCTGAAATCAAAGCACCTGCAAATGCTGAGGCGCCCGCTCAGCTGATTCCCGGCATACATGTCAATGCACGCGGTCTTGCGCTGACCATACTGGCAACGGTCGCTCTCATCTTTGCCTTACGCGCCGCGCAACGCTTTTTCATTCCCCTGACCTTTGGCATTTTCATTGCCTATACCTTGTCCCCATTGGTCGATGCATTGCAGCGCCTGCGCTTGCCGCGCGTGATTGCTACCAGCATTGTCATGGCCAGCATGATTACCATTATTGCGACTCAGGTCAGTTCACTGCATACAGAATTTGACGCCATACTTGATCAGTTGCCGGTAGCAACGCGCAAGTTTTCCAGCGAAATGAGCAAGTTAAAAATAGGGCAGGCTGGCCTCATGCAAAAGATGCAGACAGCCGCAACAGAAATAGAAAAAGCAACCAGCCAGGCGACTTCAGGTGACCAGCCAGTTGTAAAGAAGACGGTTGTCAATGAAGCCCCGGTACTGAAATTGCGCGAGCTCTTGCTGGCCGGCTCTCTGGGCTTCATGGATTTGCTGGGGCAGACTGTCATGATGCTGTTTCTTATTTTCTTCCTGCTGCTGTCCGGCGATAAATTCAAGAGAAAGCTGGTCAAGATTACCGGGCCTTCGCTGACGCAGAAACGCATTACCGTGCAGATACTCAGCAAGATCAACACTTCGGTGCAGCAATACATGTTCATGCTGCTGATCACCAATGGCCTGCTGGCTTTCCTGACATGGATAGCGTTTCATCTGATAGGCTTGGACAATGCCGGCGCCTGGGCAGTCACTGGTGGCTTGCTGCATGTTATCCCGTATTTTGGGTCGATTTTAATGGCGCTGGCAGTGTGCCTGATTGCCTACGTACAGTTTGGTACCATCTCGATGGCGCTGCTGGTGGCAGGTATCTCTGTAGCGATCGCCGTGCTGGTAGGCACGGTGGTGACGACCTGGATGACGGGCCGTATCACCCAAATGAATACAGCGGCAGTATTTATCTCTTTGTTGTTCTGGGGCTGGCTATGGGGTGCCTGGGGTTTGCTGCTCGGTGTGCCAATTATCGTCGTCGTCAAGGTCATGGCAGAACATATCGATGGTATGCAGGCTGCGGCAGAACTATTGAGTGAATAAGCGCTTGCTGGCGAACATGTAAGATGTTGACGTCAGGCTTGCAGGCATAAAAAAAGCCATTCCTTGAAATTACTGGAATGGCTTTTTATTTTGTCAAACCCGGCATTGCATCTAATACCGTACTTAGTGCTTAATTGCGATAGACGTGGTTGTCTTTGACATACACCTGGGCACCAACGCGCAGATCGACAATATTGTCCTGAACTATGCTTTGATAGACACCGTTTTCCAGTCGCACACTGATCTGGTATGCCTCACGCACTTGCTGGTTGCGATTATTTTTTTCTATATTGTTACCAACAATCGCACCACCTACAACGCCAGCGGCTGTCGCTGCAGCATTACCCAGACCGCCACCTACCTGGTTACCCAATATACCACCGACGATACCGCCGACGATTGCGCCTGCACCAGGGCCTTTGTTTTCATTGCTGACCTGGACTACTTGAATTGATTCAATCACGCCGTAACTGCTATATCCCACCTGCGAGGCTGGGTAGCCAGTCATGGTGGATGGTGAGCTGCTGCCACATCCTGAGAGTACGGCAGAGGCGGCAAAAGCTGCGGCGATGACGGTTTGCTTACAGATATTCATGATCATTCTCCACTGTTGTGATGTGAGTCATCATGAACTTCGCGATTCCGTCTGTCGGTGCGTTATCGTACGGTGTGCACCGCCAAAAAAAACAGATTTCATGCAGCGATGCATCGTTCTTGTAGGACAATTCCCACATTTTGCAGCGCGTTCAGCGTACAAGCTGCTGCCAGACTCTCTGATGCCAGATTCACGGATAACAAACTAAAGTGTAATCAGTTCGAAAGACATCAGAAATTAAAAAGTAACTGGTGTCGATGTCGTGAAAATAAACTCTGTACCCGCAAATATTGTAAGCATGAATGGCGTAGTACGGAACGAAATTGGATGTCTTTGAAAAAGAGGAACAAAAATGAATATCGCTCACACACAAGTTTCTATGACCCCACATCCATCGCTGATCTCTGGCGGGAATTTACATCGCAGGTATTCCGTAGATTACACAACACCAACACGAGCTGATGTTGGTTTGCTTGATGAACCGATGCAAAACGACATCCTGGCGGCATTGCCTGAAGAAGAACTTGCATTCCTGCTGCCGCATCTCGAACTGGTGCATTTGCCATTCGATAAAGAACTGTATGAATACGGTGCTAAATTGTCCCATGTGTATTTCCCTACTACGGCTGTAGTCGCCTTGTTATACGTACTGGCTGATGGCGATGTCACAGAAATCGGCGTGACTGGTCACGAAGGTTTGCTTGGTATCTCTGCTGTCATGGGTGAACGTGCTCTGGGTACAGCGATGGTGCAATGTGCTGGCGACGCCTACAAGCTTAAAGCTTCAGTCTTGAAAGAGGCGTATGCCAAATGTGGCAAGTTACAGCATATCCTCATGCGCTATACGCAGGCCCTGTTTGCCCAGATGGCGCAAAATTCTGTCTGTGGCCGTCACTATTCGATAGACCAGCAATTGTCACGTTGGTTGCTTGACAGGCTCGATCGCCTGCATTGCAATGAAATCAAAGTGACCCAGGAGATGATCGCCAATATGCTGGGTGTACGTCGTGAAAGCGTTACCGAGGCAGCTGGTAAATTGCAGCACGAAGGCCTGATCCAGTACAAACGCGGCAATATCACCATGCTCGACCGTGAAGGCCTGGAGATGCATGCCGGCGAATGCTACCGCGTGTCCAAACAAGAATTTGACCAAATACTTTCAACAGCCATGGCACGATAGTGCTTGAATTAAGTTTAAAATAAATGGCGAGAGCTGGCTGGTCAGACTAGGGCGCATAATAGGATGCATAAGACGAAAGCAAAAGCCTGATATTCTGACCGTAAAATCCAAAATCCCGTTACCCAGGTAACGGGATTTTTTTACGTCTTGAAAGGAATAAATGCTTCAACGACAGTGCCAATATTTTTCTCACCCGGCTTGACAGAGAAACTGCCACCCAATAGCAAGGCACGCTCACGCATACCCAATATGCCATGTGATTTGGGCTTGGTCAGAGCCTCTTTCTGTATGCCTATACCATCATCACGGACCTGCAGCCATAAACCCTTGTCAGTACGTTTCAAGCTGATCTTGACCTCGGTAGCCTGGGCATACTTGATGACATTATTCAGTGATTCCTGGGTAATGCGGAACAAGGCGATAGACCAGGCCGGGTCTATGGTATCGAAATCTTCTGTAATATCGGTCACGTAAGCCAAACCAGCCATGGCTGTCGTCTCTTCACAATAATGCTGTATTGATGCAGACAGACCCAGGTTGTCGAGCATGCTGGGGCGCAAATCTTCTATGATGCGTCGCTTCATATCCACCGTATCAAGCAGGGCGCGCTTGGTTCTTTGCAATTGCTTGACCAGATCTGGCTCCTTGTCCTTGAGCTTTTCTGTCACGACCGAAATATCCATGCTGATCGCCGTCAGGTTCGACCCCATTTCATCATGTAATTCGCGCGCGAGTTTGGCTTTTTCTTTTTCAGATACATTCAGCAAGTGATGTGACAGCACCGACAATTGTTCAGTACGTTTCAATACCGTACTCTCAAGATTGTCATTCGCTATCTTCAAGGCATTTTCTATACCGCGCTGTTTGTAGAAACTGCGGTAGATCAGACGGTAAAACAGTATCAATACCAGTAATGCTATGCTGTTGGTCGCCGTACCAAAGAACAGGGCATCTTTATAGTCCTTGTAAAAATTCTGGCGCCTGGCGGCGAGAACCTCGTTTTCTTCCTTTTCCATGATGATATCGAGCAGGCGGATTTCATCCATGACTTCCCGTCCATCACCAGCCTTGGATATCTCGACTATTCCCGTCAACCCAAATTCTCTATAGGTCGACAGGGCTGATTCAAATATCTTGGTTTTACTGCTATACAATCTGCGCAACTCTGCCAGGTTCTTGATCTGGGCAGGATTGTCTTGCAACAGCCTTTCCAGTTCCTTGAAATCATTCTCCAGCTTGCTCTGAGCGACTTGCATTGGGCGCAAATAGATTTCATTGCCGGACATGAAATAACCACGCAAACTGCTTTCAGAATCCATGATGAGCAAATTGATGTTCTTGAGCTTGTCTTTGACACTCCAGTTATGCTCTACCCAATCATTGTTGAACTTGAGCTTTTCCATATTCTGGTATGCTGAATAGGCATTGCCGATCAGGACGACGAGACAGGTCACGAACAGAAAAGTGATGTAAAGCGGGATGGAAGTCGATGCGTTTTTTTTCATGAAAATTTCCTCAAATAGCGCCTGCAAACAGCATGTGATTGCGGAAGAAAATTGGAGTCAGTCATTTTTTCTCCCCTTTTTCTGTCGTTGTAAACCAGGGTTTTCATCACTTGCGGGCCATGAAAAACAATACCTGAATTGATAAATTATGTGTCGCAAGTTTACAGTAAAATTTTGTAGCCCCGGAAACTTAAATAGGTAGTCTTATTCCTACAAGCAATTCCGCGAAAGCTTATTGCTAATCCGCATGAGTCTCCTTAAAATGAATTGTAGTGGGCCTCTGGGATACGCGGTCTTATAAATGCATTTATCAGCGCGAGTTTCAGTTCGTAAGAGTGTGGAACAAAATGAACGACAAGAAGAAATTAAAAGTATTTTTAATCGAAGACGCGCAGCGCATCCGTTCTGTGCTCATCGAGGTATTGCAGCAGACGGAAAATATAGAAGTCATTGGTTTTGCAGAAAGTGAACAAGAGGCCTTGTTTCAATTGCGCTCTATTGAGTGGGACGTTGCCATTGTCGATATAGGTTTGCGCGAAGGCAGTGGTCTGGCTGTATTGTCCGGCTTGAAAAATGATGGCCGTCAATATGGCTCACGGCTGGTATTTACCAGTAATCCCAGCAATGCCTTGAAAACCCGCACCATGTCACTGGGTGCTGAAGGTTTTTTTGATAAATCCCGTGAAATGGACAATCTGGTGGGCCACATCCAGGCCCTGGCTCATTAATCTTCTCATTAATCTTATTAATTAATCTCATTAATTGTGATTAATTAAATGTCGAAAAAGTAGCTACCGTAGTAGCTTCTTCCTTACTCTTACTCTTCCTCTACTCTGACTCTGTTTTGAATCTGGCGCTGGCCAGCTCACTCCAGTAGATTATTCTTCATTGCGTAATACGTCAGGTCACAGTTTGACTGCAAATTCATTTTTTCCATGACGCGGGTGCGATAGGTGCTGATGGTTTTTACGCTGAGCGACAGTGTCAGCGCAATATCAGAGACAGATTCGCCTTTGGCCAGTCTTAAAAATACCTGGAACTCGCGGTCAGACAAATCAGTATGCAAGGCAGTTTCTGCATCATGATCGAAGCCCTGGGCCAGGATTTCACCGACATCAGCGCTGACATAACGGCGGCCGGTAGAAACAGTCCTGACAGCCTTGATGAGCTCGTGGGCATCGCATTCCTTATTCAGGTAGCCGTTAGCTCCCATTTTCAAGAGATTCACTGCGTATTGCTGTGCTGGATAGCCACTTAAAATAAGGATAGGCAAGTCTGGCTGCCCTTGCTTGATGGTACGCAGGGTGTCTATGCCACTCTGGTCAGGCATGCTGATATCTAGCAGCATGACGTCGCAAGCTTCTTTCCTGGCGATTTCCAGCGCTTCACGGCCTGTGGTTGCCTCGGCCACGACTTCAAAGTCGCTGACCTCTGAAAAGATCTGCTTGAAACCGGCCCGTACAATCTGGTGGTCATCACAAACTGCAATACGTATCATTTTCTTCCTTCAATTTGGGAATGCTCGAATGATTGAAACTAGTTTCAATACGGCATCACAAAGCATCATCAACTACTCTAGGGGGAGGGAATTTTAGCAATTTCCCTACAGTTGCAAAAATTGTCAAATATCCTTGCCCATAACCATAGCATAGCATCTACACAGGATATAGGTAAGTCACTATCAAATTCCCCTCGCCATGCTTACTCATCTGGGGATAACTAATTTCGCTTAAACCAGTCTGTAATGAGCGTCAGGAGAGGCAATTTTGCAACCCGTTTGAAACAAGAGCAGCAAGACTAGTCCTGCTGCTCACTAAAAATCATAAAGCTTGGGGATCAGTAAAAAGTCAATTTAGCAACTATTGTAAATACCTTTGCTGCCTGCTTTACCGATGCCAGAGCTCTCAGCGTGACTGACGGAATAAAACGCCAAGCGCCACCACCGTTGCCACTGCCAGACCCAGCATCGTCATTGGTTGCCTTCTGACCTGGATGCGGCAGGAGTCCAGCAATTTTACCTGGTTGATATACAGTTTTTCACTATGGTCGGCGAGTTTGGAAACTGCCTGGCTCGCGCCTGATGCCAGCTTGTCGGCAGCCTGCTCTTTGATGACATTCAGTTTTTCAACGGCTGGTTTGACTGCTTCTGCAGTTTTCGCCTGCACCTGCTCTACGAATGTAGGCGGATTGTCCGCAGTAGGGAAGGGGATAGCAGGATGGTTGATGCCATTTACAGCCCCATCATTTGCCGGGGTAGCCGTATTTGTGGCCGCATTATTCGCATTACTCGTATTGCTAGGCATGATTACTCCTTTTCCTGGATCAGGTCCAGTTGACTGTTATAGGGAAGCGCGAGATTTTTCACAGTTGCGTTGCTTAACTGCCGTTGCTTAGCTGAATTGCTCAAAGCGCTTGTTGTGCCTCATTGTGCTTATTGCACCGTTGTGCTGTCTGTTGCCGGGCGGCTTACTTTGGGCGGTAAATTACCGCCTTCGCCTTCCCAGGTACTAATTTCGGTTTTATGCAGTTTTTTGGCCGCATGTTTTTCGTGGTATCTTTTTTTACCGAACGCGGTCATCAAAGCCCAACTGGCAATGCCAGCGACAAGGAACAAATGTTTAGTGGGTATCATAAATTTCTCCTGGTTATGTTCATTTGCTTAATTTGTTTCAGTTGCTTCATTTACTTGCAATAATCCGTATTCAGGATCTGGAAATCGAAGTAAGGCTATTTTGCTGGCGCTTGATGCATTGCCTGATGACCTTTTGTGCATCACCGATGGCGATCTGGCATTTGGCATTGGTCATTTTTTGATAACCGCGGGCAAGCATTTGCTGTCTGCCGAGTAAGTGACCGATGCCAACGCTTACTGCACCCTGCAAGAAAAATACTCCGCATTTAAATAGACATATACTCATTGCGATCTCTCCAGAAAAATGGTGAATCCTGATCCATACGGTAAGCCAGTGGCAGCTCTTACATCCGCCAGCTCCAGCCAGCGCTTGGCTAAAACTGTTATCGACTTGCATTGCATACTAGCATCGGCCCTGATCACACCATATAGGACGCGGACGCCAGCCTTTGTAGGAATAGATGAAGTAAACCCGCCATGTTCTCTAGTAAGCACCATGGCAGAATTGATGGCTGAATGAGTAGCTGAACGTGTAGCTGAATGAGTGCTGAACCCAGGTGCGCAGTCCAGCAATCCAGCCATATTGAGAGAAATTCAAAGAGTTTGCCGCAATCTCTTGAGCTCCTACATGCCTGCAAGCCCATGTCCGATACTGCGAATTGTCCCCGGGTTTTAGTATGTGCTTATGTCAGCGGGAGATATAAGCCCCTGGCGAAATTCCTGTCATGTCAGTAATCATGGCGACAGGCAAGTTGTCGGCAAGCTGTTCTGCCTGCGGATATAAATATGTAAGCAGGAATATATAAGCAGGCGTGTGTACAGCGCTAAGGCTGGCTAATTCACTACCAATAAAGGAAACATCATGGACAACGACGACATCATTTCTACCCTGAACGACCTCATCGAAACCAGCAAAGATGGCGAAGAGGGCTTTAAAGTCTGCGCTGAAGATGCAAGTGGCCGTCATCCACAGCTCAAAGCCATGCTGGCTGAGCGTGGACGTGAATGCGCCCTGGCAGCTTCTGAACTGCAAGAACTGGTACGCAATCAGGGTGGCGATCCAGAAACCAGCAGCAGCGTGTCCGGTGCCTTGCACCGTGCCTGGACCAATATCCGTACCGCTGTCACAGGCAAGGACGATGAAACAGTGCTCAACGAATGCGAACGCGGTGAAGACGTGGCCGTAAAAGCTTACCGCAAAGCCCTGGAAAAAGATTTGCCTACCCATGTACGCCTGGTGGTAGAACGCCAGTATCAGGGCGTGCTGCGTAACCATGATCTGATCAAAACCCTGCGCAATCAAGTCAGGACACATGCCTGAGTTAATTGACGATGCCGTGCAAGGCTACTAAACCAGCTTTGCATTGCTCATCGATCAAAACCCGCGGGGTGCAAGCCTTGCGGGTTTTTGTTTTTGATCATCCTGGTTCATCAAACTTTGTTGTGCCTCAATGCTTGAGGGGCAATTTGCCCTAGTCTGCATCTAACTTATATGCTGCATGAAGTGCACTGTGCGCCAACGTACCGAAGTCATCGGCTTGAACTGCCACTATGACCATCATCAGTTAAAGAATAATTTCACGCGCTTGATGGCGCGTTTGCAATCACGGAGAAATTAAAATGCGCAAATTAGGCTTGTTATTGTCGATGATGGCCATGTTGGTACTGTCAGGTTGTGGCTACAATGGTTTCCAGAGTGGCGACGAACAAGTCAAGTCTAGCTGGTCTGAAGTCTTGAACCAATACCAGCGCCGTGCCGATCTGGTACCTAATCTGGTGAACACCGTCAAAGGCTTTGCTGCACAGGAAAAAGATGTATTGCTGGGCGTGACCAATGCCCGTGCCAAAGTTGGCAGCATACAGGCTACGCCTGAAATATTGAATAATCCGGAAGCTTTTGCCAAGTTCCAGTCAGCACAGGGCGAATTGTCAGGGGCCTTGTCCAGATTACTGGTGGTTACTGAAAATTATCCCCAACTCAAGTCCGACGCTAACTTTCGCGACCTGCAAGCCCAGTTGGAAGGCACAGAAAACCGTATTGCCGTAGCCCGCAACCGGTATATCAAATCAGTGCAAGAATACAATGTGATGGTACGCTCCTTCCCATCGAACCTGACAGCCATGATGTTTGGCTACAAGGTCAAACCCAACTTTGCAGTCGAGAATGAAAAAGAAATCGCCAAGCCGCCGACCGTAGACTTTGCTGCCCCTGCAGCCAATACTACCAACACAGGCGTCGCAAAATGAGCATCCTGCAAAAAGCCGGATATTTTATTTGTGCATGCGTGCTGCTGCTGAGCTTTGATGCCGCTGCACAAATTGCCGTCCCACCCATCCAGACCCGTGTCACGGATCTGAGCGCGACACTCAGCGCTGAACAAAAAGCCACACTGGAACAAAGCCTGCGAGCTTTCGAAACTAAAAAAGGCAGCCAGCTTGCAGTATTGATCGTGCCAACCACCGCACCAGAAAGCATAGAACAATATGCCTTGCGCGTGGCAGAACAATGGAAACTGGGACGTAAAAAGGTGGATGACGGCGTCATCCTGCTGATGGCAAAAAATGACCGCACTATGCGTATAGAAGTCGGCTACGGTCTTGAAGGTGCCCTCAATGACGCCACAGCCAAACGTATCATTGCCGAGACCATGACGCCTTATTTCAAGCAAGGCGACTACTATGCCGGCATCAAGGCAGGTACAGATCAGATCATGCGTGTCATTGATGGTGAACCCTTGCCTGCGCAAAGCCCGGTCAGTGCAGTTGATAACGGCAGTTTTCAGCAATATGCACCAATATTATTTGTCCTCGCTTTAGTCGTTGGCGGCGTGTTGCGTGCCGTCTTTGGCAGGTTGCCCGGTGCCATCATCACAGGTGGTGTCGTCGGCGTTATTGCCTGGTTTGTCATAGGCGCAGTCTCCATGGCAATAGTGGCTGCTATCGTCGCCATGGTATTCAGTCTGTTTAGTGGTGTACTGGGTGCGCGTGGGATAGGTGCCTATTATGGCGGATCAGGACGAGGTGGCTTTGGTGGCAGTGGTGGAGGATTCAGCGGTGGCGGCGGTAGTTTTGGTGGTGGCGGTGCATCGGGGCGGTGGTGATATGAGAAAACTTAACTTCCCGCGCATTGCAAAACATATGCTGAGTATGCATTCGCAGTTAAAGCGCTCTTTTCCGCCTGCAAGCCTGGACGCCATAGAGCGCGCCATCAAACAGTGTGAAGCAAACCACCTGGGCGAAATCCGTTTCGTCATCGAGAGTGCGCTTGACTGTGCTGCCGTGTTTGCAGACCAAACGACCAGAGAACGTGCGATAGAGGTTTTTTCCCAGGTCGGCGTATGGGATACAGAACACAATAACGGGGTGCTAATCTACGTTTTGCTGGCTGAGCGCGAGGTAGAAATCATCGCAGATCGCGGCATCTATCGTAAAACCGGTATTAATGCATGGAACCAGATCTGCCACCAGATTGAAGCGGCCTTTAAACAAGACCGCTATGAAGAAGGTGTTATCCAGGGCATACAGGCTGTTGGCATGCACTTGAACACACATTATCCCGCCAGCGGCGAGAACATCAACGAATTGCCGGACAAACCTATTTTGTTATAGAAGACAAGCGGGCTGCTATTCAGATGCCAATATAATCAAGACGCCCGGTTGACGACAAAATAAGCCACTGTGCCGCCGATGGACGTCATCAACGTACCCCATCCTATATCGATCAGCGATAAAGTCAACGACCAGCCCTTGAGTGTAGAGAGATTGGTCAGGTCATAGGTCGCATAGGCAATCATGCCTAGTAATCCACTCAACATCAAGGCACAAGTCCAGCTTTGCTGGCCCAAGGCAGGTGCCACGGCAAATACCACCACACCCATCGCGTAGAGCAAATAGAATACTGCCGCTGGCGCAATCCTTGGTTTTGGCAGAATCATGTCACCCAAATGGGATTTATATAAGGGACCCATCACCATGGTCAGCCACGCTGCATCCAGCGCAAGCATGCTGAGCAGGGAACTGCCATAGGCAATCAAGTAATGTTGTAGGGTCAGCGTTGTATCAAGTGACAGCGTAAGCATGGCGCGATCTTTCAGGTGAGGAGCGCGCCAATCAAAGCTACTGATTTTCAGGCGCAGGGTAATGGCGGGTGGAGCGGGAAGGTGGACGCTATTGAGTACCATGATCCCGCATGTGAGAGACTATTTCTGTACTTTAGGCCACATGCTGGTTACAGCATGGCCTCAACGTAAGAAATTCCGTTCAGCCAAAGCGACGGGCAGCAACATATGCCAGCGTACCAGCGATACATGACAGCAGTGCACCCCAACAAATATCAATTGCCGTTAACACTGGTGACCAGGCTGTTAGCGTCGCCAAATTGCTCAAGTCATACGTTCCATACGCAACCAGACCCAGTAAGGCACACATGAGCCCGGCTTGTTGCCAGCTATGCGCACGCAATGCAGGCACAATTCCAAATACTGTCAGTCCAAAGGAATACAATAAATAAAACAGCGCCGCTGGTATCAGCCTGGGTTGTGCCAGCATCAGCTCGCCCAGATAAGACTTGTAGGTCGATGTCATCAACAGCCCCAGCCATACCGCATCCAGGCCCAGCACTGCCAGCAAGGCAACGCCGTAAGCGATCAGTATTTGCTTTGCAGCAGGCGACTTGGCGGTAGACAGGATGAGCATGGCTTTGACCTTTTTTAAGATATGGATGTGATGGCGTTGTTAGTGATGCCTATTATCAGCGAAGTGTCTGTCTCCTTCTGTGCGGTAGATAATGTAATAAAAGCGTTGTTAAATATTGAACAGGTAGTGTCTAATATCATATTGTTAAGCATTTCGCTTATTCACAGCAGCAGGTACTTGTGGAATTGGCGCGCGCTTTCACCAGGTAAATTTTTCTCGAAATAACAAATGCTTATCTCCATGCCATCTAATCTTAAACAACTTTTTGCTTTCCTCTCCTTGTGCGCTGTGCTTTTTTCCGGCAATGCCACAGCCATGACCATGCTCAGGTCGAACCAGACTCTGATACTGTTTGGCAAGGTGGTGCCAGAAGATAGCCAGCTATTCCGTAAAAAACTGGAAGAAGGACCAGTCAAAACAGTCGTGATGACAGAAAGCCCTGGTGGCAATATGCGCGCCGCCTATGACATTGCAGCACTGATCACAGAAGGCAGGATCAATACTGCAGTCAATGGCAATTGCATGTCTGCCTGCGCGCTCATCTTCATGGCGGGCACCGAAAGACGGATGCTTGCCAGCAAGCATCTGGAAAAGACAAGACTGGGTTTTCATGCCCCACACAATAAAGTCACTAAAGAAATCTCGACCGCCGCCATTCCAAGATTTCGTGAGTGGTTGCTCAAGGTTACCCAAGGAAAATTCCCTGCAGAGGTCCTGGACCGCGCCATGAATATAGAAAGCGCTGGCGACATGCTGTTCTTCTATTATCCGGACGAAAACTACCTTGGGGATATACGCTTCTGTACGCAAGGTTCGCTACGTTGCGAAGCATTGAAAGGCTACAATATTGTCAATATCGGCATCCTGACAACAGCTGAGTTGCTGAAGTTGGAGAGCCTTGATGACGCAGAGCAAGATATAGCTAAACCATAGTAAGACAGTTTTCCATCCATTCATCAATCAAAAGGAAATGCGATGACGAAAGAAGCGATCACAACCAAGGTTCCAGGCAAATTAACTGTCTGTACTTATGGCGGCTTTGCCCCGGTTTGTTATAAGAATGAGCAAGGCCAGCTTACCGGGCTGGACGTCATTTTCCTGGAAAAATTTGCGATCTCCCAAGGGCTGGAAATTGCTCTCATAGAACATGATTTTGACGGCATCTGGACCATGCCTGACGAGGATAAGTGCGACATCGCCGCCGCCGGTGTCCAAAAACGCGACAAGCGGGATACCGGGCCAGGCGGCTCATGGAGTGATGCCTACTTCCAGGTGCAAAGGTCGTTGCTGGTGCGCAGCGCCGACCAGGCTGCATTTGACGACTACCTCAAGCTCTCAGGCAAATCCATCGTCGTCACCCGTGGATCAACCGCTGACATCGACGCCAAAACCCGTTACCCCCATTGCAGCATCCTGTATGTCGATGACATTGCCGAAGGCCAGCCAGATGCCCAGGCCTATATTGTCAGAACCCTCATCGCAGACCACCGCGCCGATGCCTTTGCCGAAGGCGATGTCAGCAACCAATACCTGCGCAGTCAGTTTGGCCGCGATGTGGCAGTCGGTCTGGCGCTGGCAGATATCCACCACATTGATGGGGCGACAGCCGAAACCTTCAATTTCATCACCCGCAATGATAGTACTGGTTTGCTGGAGCAATTAAATCTCTTCATCAAAGAAAACAAGGGCAGCTACGTACCTCAGGAATAGTCAGTATGTCCAAAGTCATCGTATCGCCCTATTCAAAAGAATGGCCAGCGCTCTTTCTCCAGATAAAGGGTGAATTGCTGGCTGTATTCGCCCCAGTTGCCGTGAGCCTGGAGCACATAGGCAGCACGTCGGTACCCGGTTTGGCGGCCAAACCTGTATTGGACGTACTGCTGGGGGCCAGTTCGCTGCAAGAGATAGAAGCAAAAATACCGGCTCTTGCCAAACTGGACTATGTCTATGTGCCAAAGTATGAACAAGAGTTGCCCATGCGGCGCTACTTTGTCAAAGCACCCGCAGACTCGCTACGCATACACCTGCATGCGGTTGTGACTGGTTCGCCGTTCTGGAATGAGCACCTGGCGTTCAGGAATATTCTGCGCACAGATGTGCAATTGTGCTCACAGTACCAGGCTTTAAAGCTTCAACTGGCACAAACGCATGCCAATGACAAGGCGGCGTATTCTGACGCCAAAGGCCCTTTCATTCAGGCCACCCTGGCTGCGCTGGCAAAACCGTCTGATATGGCCTGATCAATTCCAACTGAGCTTACTTTATAGTGACCTGACCCGGCTCTGGTGCAGCACTAAAGCGGCTAAATCGCCTCGCTAATGTAACGGTATGTAGCAAGTATGTAGCAATACAGGGTATGAGACAGGCGCAAAGCCAGGGAATACCTACTCATGAGCTATATTCATATACTTATGCAGATTATGCGGCTTATCAAGCGCACTGATCTGCTTTACTATTTGTCGCTGCCAATTTCCTGGTAAGGGCTTTGCTTTGCTGTTTGCTTGTGCCTGCCTTAGCTTGTTCCCGATTTTTGCTCTATCGCTTGTTATATCGTTTGTTCTATATTTTGTTTTATCAACCGGGGCCTTAAGGCCTCAGACCGGCGGAGTTGAATGTGCTGATTGATGCAGTCCGTGTCGCCTTGCGACGTCCTTATACTTTCGTCGTCATGGCGCTGGTCATCCTGATTGTGGGGCCGCTGGCTGCATTGCGCACGCCTACTGATATTTTCCCTGAAATACGCATGCCGGTCATTGCCGTGGCCTGGCAATATACCGGGCTACCGCCCGATCAGATGGCGGGACGCATTTCTACCTTGTTCCAGCGCAGCCTGACCACCACCGTCAATGATATTGAGCATATTGAGGCCAATACCTATCCTGGTATCAGCGTCGTCAAGATTTTCTTCCAGCCCGGTGTGAATATTGCAGTTGCCAATGCGCAGGTGACGGCGATTTCGCAAGTGGCCTTGCGCCAGATGCCTGCCGGCATCACGCCACCGCTGATCCTGAACTACAACGCCGCAACCGTGCCTATCCTGCAATTGGCATTATCAGGGCAGGGCCTGTCTGAACAAAGCCTGTTTGACCTGGGCATGAATACCGTGCGTACGCCTTTGGTCACCGTGCCGGGTGCTGCGATTCCTTTGCCCTATGGTGGCAAACAGCGCCAGGTGCAAATTGACTTGAAGCCCGCTGCATTGCAGGCGCGTGGCTTGTCCGCACAGGACGTGGCGACTGCGCTGGCAGTGCAAAACGTGCTGGTACCAGTCGGCACGCAAAAGATAGACAGCCTGGAATACACCATACAAATGAACAGCGCACCGTCCGCGCTGGAAGAACTGGGCCTCATGCCGGTCAAGGTCATCAACGGCAGCACGATCTACCTGCGTGACGTGGCCGATGTGCATGATGGCAATGCGCCACAAACCAATATCGTACATGTGGATGGTGGCCGTTCTGTATTGATGTCGGTATTGAAGAATGGCTCAGCATCCACGCTGGCGATTGTCGACAACATCCGCGCCAAGCTGGTCACCCTGAAACCATCCTGGCCAGAAGCATTGAAGGTGGTTGCCATCAATGACCAGTCACTGTTCGTGCGCGCAGCCATCCGTGGCGTCGCGCTCGAAGGTGCGATTGCTGCTGCACTGACGAGTGTCATGATCTTGCTCTTCCTCGGTAGCTGGCGTTCTACGGTCATCATTGCGATTTCTATCCCGCTGTCCATCCTCGGTTCCATTATTGCACTGGCCGTCTTTGGTGAAACCCTGAACCTCATGACCCTCGGTGGTCTGGCGCTGGCCGTGGGTATTCTGGTCGATGATGCAACGGTCACTATAGAAAACATCAACTGGCACCTGGAGCAGGGCAAGGATGTAGAAACGGCGATTCTTGATGGAGCACAGCAAATCGTCACGCCCGCCTTTGTATCGCTGCTGTGTATCTGTATCGTCTTTATCCCGATGTTCTTCCTGGAAGGTGTATCGCGCTTCCTCTTCGTGCCCATGGCAGAGGCGGTGATCTTTGCGATGGTCTGTTCCTTCATCCTGTCGCGTACTCTGGTGCCGACGATGGCGAATTATCTTCTGCATCCACATACTGCCGACGATGTGCATGGTGACCATGGCGTACCTTCACGCAATCCGCTGGTGCGTTTCCAGCGTGGCTTTGAAGCCAGGTTTGAACACCTGCGTGAAGGTTATCGCGGCTTGTTGCAACGCGCAGTCACACGCCGAAAACCGTTTATCGTCGGTTTTCTGGCGGTGGTGGCGCTGTCGTTTTTATTGCTGCCTTTTATCGGCAGCAATTTCTTCCCGTCGGTTGATTCTGGCCAGGTACTCATGCACGTACGTGTGCCAGTGGGTACGCGGGTAGAAGAAACTGCCGTGCGCTTTGCCAGCATAGAAAAAGCGATACGCCGCATCATCCCTTCAGAAGAAATCATCACCATGGTCGATAACATCGGCCTGCCGCCCAGCAGTATCAACCTCACCTACAACAATACTGGCGTCATGGGTTCGCAAGATGGTGACTTCCAGATCGCCTTGGGTGAAGGCCATCGCCCGACCGCAGAATATGTACGTGAATTGCGTGAAGCGCTACCGCGTGAATTTCCTGATACCACCTTCTCTTTCCCGCCTGCCGATATCGTCAGCCAGATTCTCAACTTTGGCGCACCCGCACCTATCGACGTGCAAATACGCGGCAGCAATGTCGATGCCAATTTTGGTTATGCGCAGCAGTTGTTGAAGCGCATCAAGGCCATACCCGGCGTAGCTGATGCGCGCATACAGCAATCCAACAAGGCACCGGTGTTCAACGTCAATGTCGATCGCACCCAGGCGCAATTGCTGGGCTTGACGACGCGTGATGTCATCAACAGCCTGGTTGTCAATCTCGCCGGCAGCAGCCAGGTTGCACCGACTTACTGGCTTAATCCTGTTAATGGCGTCAGCTACCCCATCGTCATGCAGACGCCGCAATACCAGCTCGGTTCACTCGCCTCACTCGCCAACCTGCCTGTCGGTAATGGTGTTACTGCAGATGCCGCGACGCTCGGTGGCCTCGCCAGTATAGAACGCGCCAGCGGCAGCGCCCTGGTCAGCCAGTACGACGTGCAAAACATGATACAGATACACGCCGCCACACAAGACCGTGACCTCGGTGCTGTGGCTGATGATATCCGCCGTGTCGTGGCCGAGATGTCAGCCACAGTACCCAAAGGCACGACCGTGCAAATGCTGGGCCAGGCACGCACCGTGGACCGCGCCTTCTCTGGCCTGCTGTACGGCTTGCTGGGCGCCATCGTGCTGATCTATCTGCTGATTGTCGTCAACTTCCAGTCCTGGCTTGACCCTGCGGTGATTGTCTCCGGCCTGCCTGCCGCGTTGGCGGGCATAGTCTGGATGTTGTTTGCCACCCACACCACCTTGTCAGTGCCCGCGCTGACCGGGGCCATCATGTGCATGGGTGTGGCCACTGCCAACAGCGTGCTGGTCGTCAGCTTTGCGCGTGAACGCCTGGCCGAGCTCGGTGACGCCACCGCCGCTGCGCTCGATGCCGGCTTCGTGCGCTTCCGCCCTGTGTTGATGACGGCACTGGCGATGATCATAGGCATGTTGCCCATGGCACTGGGCCTGGGTGAGGGCGGTGAGCAAAATGCCCCGCTGGGCCGTGCCGTTATCGGTGGCTTGGTATTCGCTACTGTTGCCACCCTTGTTTTTGTTCCCGTGGTCTTCAGCCTCGTGCATGACCGGGAATCTCGCCGTGCTAAATCAGCACCATCGGCATCACCGCCACAAACTGTTGCCGGAGTTTCTTATTCATGAAAACTGATTCAGCAAAATCATCTGCCCGCTATAAAATCCTGGGCATCTCGCTGGCCTTGATTGCCGCCATCGTCGTCATTGCTGGCGTAGCCACACGCCGCACGCAAGCCGGGCAAATCAAGGAACGTGCCGTCGCCAGCACCGTACCCACAGTGTCGCTGGTGGCGACTGCTGGCACAGGTGCGGCAAAGTTTGAATTGCCCGCCCGCATAGAAGCCTGGGCGCGCGTTCCCATCTATGCACGCGTCAGCGGTTACCTCAAAAACTGGACAGTCGATATAGGCGGTGCCGTCAAGGCAGGGCAACTGCTGGCCGAGATCGACACCCCCGACCTGGATCAACAATTATTGCAAGCCCAGGCAGAACTCAGCAATGCGCGCAGCAACCTGGCACTGTCCACCAGCACCGCCAAACGCTGGCAATCACTGCTGGCCAGCGATGCCGTCTCCAAACAAGAGGCAGATGAAAAAGCTGGTGACCTCGCCGCCAAGCAATCTGCCGTCAATGCCCTGCAAGCCAATGTAGATCGCGTGCAGGCACTCAAACGCTACACCCGCCTGACAGCGCCATTCAACGGCATCGTCACCGCCCGCAATACCGACACTGGCGCGCTCATCAATGTCGGCGGTGCGCCTGGCAGTGAATTGTTTGTCGTCTCTGACGTGCAGCGTCTGCGCGTCTATGTCAACGTGCCGCAAAGCCAGGTCGCCATGGTACAAAATGGCAGCGTCGCCCAGCTAAGCGTGCGTGAACGCCCCGGCCGCACTTACACCGCCACCGTGCAATCCTTGGCACAGGCAATAGACCCACGCTCTGGTTCCATGCTGGTACAACTGGCTGTTGAAAACCCCAATAAAGAACTACTGCCCGGCGGCTTCGCTACCGTCAGTTTTGAATCCGCTGCCAACACCACCAGCATCAACCTGCCGCCCGCAGCCCTGATCTTTGGCAAGAATGGCACCCAGGTTGCCACCTTGGGCAGCGATAACCGCGTTGTCCTTAAAAGCGTCAACATCGCCCGTGACTTTGGCAGTCTCATCGAAATCGCTGGTGGCATAGATCGTAATGACCGCGTCATCAACAGCCCGCCAGACGGCATCAGCAATGGTGACCTCGTGCAGCTTGCAGCAAATACAGCAGCAGGTACTTCGGGTACGACTAACAATCCTGCCAAGGCCAAACCATGAGGCGCTATGTCATCGCCACCTTGTCTGTCTGGTGTGCCGCCTGCACTCAAGCACCCATCACGCAGGTACCCGTCATGCCGCTGGCCGCTGCCTATAAAGAAGCACCAGCATCTGCCAGCGATGCAAGCCTGATCCTGCCTGCACAAGAATGGTGGCTGCTGTTTGGTGATGCAGAACTCAACAGCCTGCAACAACGCCTCATAGACAACAGCCCCGACCTTGCCAGTGCTCTGGCACGTTACCGCCAGGCACAGGCAGCCACGGGCCAGTTGCGCGCTGCTGAGTTACCAACATTGGGCACCTCCCTCAACGGCCAGCGCATCCGCCAGTCAGAACGCCGCCCCCTGCGCGTACTAGGTCCCACTTCGCCCAACGAATACAATAGCGCTACCCTGGGCCTGGATTTCCAATATGAAATCGACCTCTGGGGCCGTGTGCGCGAACAAGTCAATGCCGGCGTCGCAGAAGAAAAAGCCGCCAAGGCTGACCTCGCTGCCGCCCGCCTGTCATTACAAGCCACACTGACAGACACCCTGGTCGCCCTGCGCGGTTTTGATGAAGAAGCTGCCATGCTCAGCGACACCGTTGCCGCCTACAGCCGCGCGGTTGACATGATCAACCGCCGTCATGATGAAGGCATCGCATCCGGCCTTGACGTTGCCCGTGTAGAAGCGCAATTGCAATCTGCCCGCTCGCAGGCACAGCAGGTACAGGCACAACGCGCCATCATGGAACATGCCATCGCCGCCCTGGTCGGTGCCAATGCATCCAGCTTCAGCATCGCACCCCGGGTCGTGCCAGCCACCACGCCCGCGATACCGCTGGGTTTGCCATCCGCATTACTGCAACGTCGCCCCGACATCGCCGCCGCCCAATTGCGCATCGCTGCCGCCAGCGCCAAAGTTGGCATAGCTCAAACTGCCTTCTTCCCCTCGCTTAACCTGGGCGCACAAGGCGGCTTTCAAAGCAGTGACTTCGCTAAATTTATAGAAATGCCCAACCTGTTCTGGGCAATCGGCCCCACCCTGGCTGTGAGCTTGTTCGACGGCGGCCGTCGCAAAGCCCAGGTCGCAGGCGCAGAAGCCGTACTCGATGAGGCAGGCCAGCGCTACCGCACAACCGTACTAGGCGCATTCCAGCAAGTCGAAGACCAACTGGCATTGTTAAGTCATTACGGCGAAGCAGCCAAAGAAGAAAGCCTGGGCGCAGTCGCCGCCCAACGCGCCCTGACACTCGCAGAAATCCGCTACAAACAAGGCGCAGTCAGCTACCTCGACGTCATCGTCGCCCAAACCAACGCCCTGCAAGCACAACGCAGTACCCGTGACCTCAACACGCGGCAACGCCGCGCTGCCGTGCAACTGGTCAAGGCATTGGGAGGAGGGTGGTCAGTGGAAGCGGGAGGGAGTTAACCTCCTGATATAGCCCGCTACCAAGAAGCATTCAATGCGGATTCGGCTGGCATGTGTGATAAAGAAAAACCGCTTCAGTTGTATTTGAGAAGCGGTTTTTTTGTTATGTTGATTTCACTCCAGCGACCTGGCCTTTACTCCCGGCCAGCGCCTTCCCTATCCCCGCAAACGACACAACATTCAGCGGAAACTCCAAAAACACATGCAACAGACTCAGGAAAAGCAGAGCTTGCATGCCAAGATTGTAATCATAAGCGTACAGTGCCATCGACAACAGCCAGATCATTACCGTCAAAAACAGGGTTTTCTTAGGCACCTTATGCCATTGTATGACGGATGTTTTTGAAAACCAGTTCAGGTAATGATAGGTATACGCAAAAGCAATAAAGCGCATGATCACAAAGCCTGCATTGCTGCTAAAAATCTCACTGGTTTTTGATAGCGTATCAAGATGAAAAACATTGATCAGGCTGAAGTTCAATAACTCAAACTGAAAGTAAGATTTTTGAACATAAGCACTCACCGTATATTGCAAACTCTCTGGCCTGACAATAAAAAAACTTACCGCACAAACGAGCAAAACTGCGATAGACAAAAATCCTGAAAACGATTTTTCTTTCAATGCACCAAACAACATAAACGCCAGGGTGAAAATAAAGACGTGAATGACAGTAGGAAGAAAAATGCCCATCAAGAGTAAATAAGCCGGGGACTTATTCACGACAGCTACAGCCAACAAGGACAGGGCCACAAGCGCAGTGCGATACAGCCTGTCTTTGACAAGCGCAAAAATAAGCGCCAATAAAACCGCAAACGCCAATACGTCTGCAACAAAAGTGCTGTCCTTAGCCAGATGCGCAAGGGCAGGGAAGAAAAACAGCGCAAAGCACAGACCAATCAAAAAAATAAAATCGTATTTACCCTTGGTGAAATAATTTTTCTTATGCAGCCAGCCTATTTCAGTCAGGTAATGCAATGGGCCAAGCACGGCGTAAGAGAATAAAAATAGTTCGAAAGGAATGACGAATGCAACAACGCAAGAAAAAATGATGAGGGCGGCATTGATATAATTAATGCGATTGGAGATCATAATTTACGGCGAAAAAAATAGCGCATTTACCTAATTTCCTCTCTATGAAATATACAGATACTGAGTTCGTTTTAGAGCCCTGCGGGTTTTGTTTTGATCTCTTTATACAATTTCACTCGTCGACGAAATGCAGCTAAGTCAAGATCTGCCATATTGATTGAAATTTGATCACTTCCATGAGCATGTGAAATAAGTCTGTGATATGGCAATTTGAAAGGTGCCTGGATAGTTGTACCACCATATTGGCCAATGTTTGTGATTACGATATGTTGAAACATGTGGAAGTGCAATGCCGCTGCCATATTGTCAAAAGTGTTGACGTCAGGGTTATGAGCGGCCACTACAAATAAATCTGTTTTATCTCTCAAATCTGCAGCCAATCGAATGTCCGTGGCATCATAGCAAATCGCGCCAGACAATCTAAAAGGTCCTTCTGGATGCCCATGAATCTCAATAAGATGTTGACATGGGCGGTAGCCAGTCACACCTAATTCCAACTCGCCGGGTATCATGTATTCCTTGCCTTGATCTCGGACAATCCATTGGCGACCGCTTTCTCGAATATCTGGAATTATCCAGCGAGCAAAATTTACTAATTTACCTTTGTGGTCTGTAAAAACGATGCCCGCGAAAATAATTGCCCTAGTTTTATCTGCCAGTCGTTTCACAACATCAAGATCGTCTATATGTACTGAAACTTCAGGAAATACAATTAGGTCTGCTAAGTGCTTTTGCTTGCCTTTATCTGCAGACGATTTTGTTTTTAGTGTTTTATAAGTTAGTTGACAGATGGCCAATAGATGATCCCTATGCTTCGCCCTAATTTGGGGATTATTAAGTTCGGGGTCTGCAGGTGAAAAATCCTCTGTACGTGGCAACAACGGTTGAACTGTAATCAATCTGAATAGTTGATTTTCTTCGGAGGATCGATTAATTGTTGTCGGCAGTAAAGGAACATTCGAAGCACTGCAATATAAACTATTAAGTTTATCAAGGCGAACTTTGATACATTCTTTAAATGTATCAATATCCTCAATATTCTTAATGTCTTCATTGCTCACGTAAGAAGATTGAAAGCCTGGCCATTGCAAACTACTCATCAATAACTCTGAAAACCAATTTGTTACTGTCGCAAATTCTCCAAGTACAGATTCTGGGGAATGCATCATGCCCATTCGGCGTTTGTACCAACTTGCGCGCAATCCTTTATACGTAATTGCTTTCCCTAGCTTATGCTTACTCGCTGTGAAATCTAATCGACCTAAAACTGATGAGCGCATTATTGCTCCGATCCAATAAATCACCGCTCTGTCGCTACCCAAATCTCCATCAGGTTCGAGTACCCAAGGAGGCACAGAAAATCTTGGATCGACTATCGTATCATTTTCGTCAATGTCACATTCTAAACTCGTTACTTTTGGATGCCAAAGTGCTTCCCATCCAGTCGTATTGTTTTTACTGACCATTATTCTGGTTGGAGATGATTCTGTTATGCCAAGATTGTTAGTGGCTAAGTTTGCTAACGCCAGTGCCAATTTTAGTAGGGCCGCTTCGTGTTCAAATCCATTTGAACCAGACGAAATTACATTTGAAAGGCGTTGTCTTTTTCCACGTAGTTTCGAAACTTCTAATATTGCAGCCCATTTGAGCTCTTTTTTTTCTAATGTAAGATCACTATCGCGGGAAATATTTTTCCAAAGTGAATTCCAGAATGGACCACCTCGCTTAGCAAAAGGAATCAAGTAAACACTTTTCTCAAGGCCGCTATTTTTAAGCGCTTCGAGATATTGAATTGCATAGCTATCTGTTTTTCCTGTTATTTGTGATGCCACTTCAAATAAAGCGATTGTTGTGATATTGATTTTTGGTGGGCTGCCAACTAGTATCGAGTGCAGTATTTTCTGAATCGATCTTTCTCCAGAACTATCAAGAACTGGCTTGTTCAATACAGCTAGTACCATCAGGGCTTGACGCTCTACAAATTTAAGGCCTTTTTTTTCTGCAATCACCTTTTGAGCATAATTTGAAATGACTTCTAATATTCCGCTAGGATCTGCAGATTTCGGATAAGTCACTGCTTGAAAATATCCATGAAAATCAGATGCACATCTAAACAAATCTGCCAGCAAAAAGTCCATGAAGGCGGCGGTGACTTTGTTTGAATGATTGCGGTAGCTACTTCTAGAAAATATGGCCTCGAATATAGGTGAAAATAAGTCAGCATTAGGATATATTTCGATCGCCTTCCGCAGAACGAGTCCGAGTGAAGGATCTTTCATCCAAGCAGAAATTAATTTTTTCGCTAATAGTTCGCTTTCATTATCGCTATTCTTAAAAACATTCGGCCCGATATCATATGCCCCATCAAAGTCAATTTTTCGCTTACTTCGCATGATTGACTCAAGTCGATTAGCTGCAAACCGTTTCAATGTATCAGGTCGAATATCGTGGTCGAATTGGGTAATGGTCACCAATTTCAAGTCATTGCGATCAATTTTTGTTTTTCGTAATTCTGCTAAGTTATAGTTGAGGTCGATATCAGCATTAAGAAGGTTTTCTAAAAGACCGCTAGTATTGTCTAAAGTTTCTCTGTCCGCAGGACCGCTTAGGTCACCTTGAATCATCTCTATGCGGCTAGACATACTGCCACGATTTGCTAAATCTATAAGTTTGATAACTTTAGTTTTCTTTTGATTGACAGATAGTTCCTTTCCCCCATGTAAGTAGAGAATCTTCGATATCCAAATATTTAATTCGTCGGATATCTCAGCTAAATCACCACTTTCACTATAAATAACTAAGCGAATATCATCAACATAGCGGCAATAGTCATGAAGTATGATTTCAGATTTATCAGAAATCGTCGAACCAATCTGTGCCCCAACTTCGCGATCAAAGTCAGTAAGATAGGCGTTGGCAAAAAAACCAGATGCAACTAGACCTTGTGGCAATCCTTTCTTTGCATTTTCAAGATTTAATTTTGAAAAAATCTTAATTGTCGCATCTTCCCACTCCCATTTTGTCACGTGCCTTACCCCATTCCAGAATTCGGAACACGCTTCATTCCCAAATTTAGTTGAGATACTCTTTAAACGTTTGACGAGAAGTGAGATGTCAATATTGTTATAAAACTTTGATAGGTCGAAATTGACTATATAGACATTGTCAGGATCTCTTGAAGATTCTGCAATTTCACGGCCGATTTTCAAAGGCCTCTTGATGAAGTTTTGGTAATCTGTAAAGAATTTTCTGTACGTGTCACTGTTACCCCAACGAAACCAGGCTTTATCATCCTTCCAATCGCAAACTAGTCGATTCCCATAGCTGTAAACATTCTTGAACTGAGCAACTCGAAAATTCTTTTCACTACAATCCCCCTGCTCGCTTTCTATCGCGTCTGCCAGACATAGCATTACGGTGCTTGCCCAAGTCTGGTCTCTAATCGTCAGGTGTGCCAATGGCCGAAGTGGTGGTGTATTTTTTCGCTCTTTATTGGGGATTGGAGACCAACCGTTTTTTTCATCAATTGTCCAACTCTCACTTTTTGCAGCGGGCACTAACTCAATTGGAGTTAATTTTTTCTTGAGTGCTAGTTGCGCACCCCACTCTTTGGAAAGCTCTTCAATTCCAAGTGCGGACACATCTAGAGCAAGAGTATCTGCATACCAGTTAAAGCTGCGAATGTAGCCGTGCGTTTTTTTCCAGGCTTGCGCGATTACTACAGGATCAACTAAATAGTCAATTGTTGGCTTCAGGGACCTATATTTTTCGGAAATAAGTTTCACGTTTAATATCCGCCTTAGTTGATAGTTGATTCATACAGTAAATGCGATGTTCAATTTGTGGTGCCGAATATGATCAGTGCGTTTTTGTTCTTGGATGTCTTCTTAATGCTCAAAAGCTACTTTTTGTTTTCCCAACCTATTGACCGACTGTTTGGTTATAAGATATTAATTGTACTTTATTAATTGATAATTAAAGTGAAAATTGAACAGTTGAAGACGTGGCTAGCAAAAGCAAAGATTTTGAGTTTTTTCGAGCATTCAATAAGTTTTTTTGCGCATAACTTGAACTGAATTTATAAATTTTGTTATTTATGGAAGTTATCGTTGAGCGAAAATTTTTGGGATTAAATTCGGATGTGAAACGTTGAGCGAATAGATAGTGATAAGATTGAAAAAACAAAAAACCCGCTAAAGCACAAGGCTAAAAGCGGGTTCTTTGCATCTGGCAGATCGCTCTGCAAGAAAATTCTGGTGGTGATAGGTGGACTTGAACCACCGACCCCAGCATTATGAGTGCTGTGCTCTAACCAACTGAGCTATATCACCAAGAAGCCTGCGATTATGTCAGTTTGGCTTTTGACTGTCAATATGCAAAACCAGATTTTGATGGAAACTGCGGCTATTTTTGCTTAAAAAGCAAAGCATTTCTGGTTTTGTGTCTGAATTAGGCTGCGTATTGTTAAAAATGAGGTTGGCACCGACAGTCCCAGCAACGCTTGTAGTGAACTTGGCTGGGTTCACTCTGGGCTTGCCAATGCTTGCCTGACGCTGTCCATGATCTGTGCCTGGGCATCGGCTGCGAGGCAGTCGATGATGATGCGGTTTGGCATGGATCTTAGCCAGGTGACCTGGCGTTTGGCGAGTTGCCGGGTGGCGATGATGCCTAGTTCGCGCATTTCAGGTAGGGTGGTTATTCCATCGAGATAATCCCAGGCCTGGCGGTAGCCTACGCAGCGTATGGATGGCAGGTTGGCGTGCAGGTCTGGTCTTTGTTTTAGGGCTTTGACTTCATCGATAAAGCCTTGTTGGAGCATGGTGTCAAAGCGCAGGGCGATGCGTTGGTGGAGTACGCTGCGTTCTGATGGTTCCAGCGAGATTGCGTGCATTTCGAAGGGCGGGGCGGCGCGTTCCTGTTTGGCCAGCAGGGCGGACATGGGCTGGCCGGTGATGGCGATGATTTCGAGGGCGCGTTGTATGCGCTGGCTGTCTTGTGGTTTGAGTCTTGCTGCGGTTTCGGGGTCCAGCGTTGCCAGTCTGGCGTGCAGGCCGGGTACGCCTATGCGGGCGGCTTCTGCATCAAGTTCTGCGCGTATGGCAGGGTCTGCGCCTGGCAGGTCGTCAAGGCCATCCATCAGGGCTTTGAAATACATCATGGTGCCGCCTACCAGCAGGGGCAGCTTGCCCCTGGCTTGTATCTCTGTGACCAGTCTTTGTGTGTCCTTGCGAAACTGCGCGACTGAATAGGATTCTGCCGGGTCGATGATGTCGATGAGGTGGTGGGGTACTGCGGCCAGTTCTGCTGCATTGGGTTTGGCCGTACCTATGTTCATGTCGCGGTAAACCAGGGCAGAATCGACGGAGATGATTTCTGCCGGGTGGTGGCGCGCAATTTCCAGCGCGGCAGCAGTTTTGCCTGAGGCGGTAGGCCCCATGATGGCGATGACTTTATTAATTGAGATATTCATACGGGTTGTTCTGCCGGGATCAATGCTGGTAAAGCGCGGGCGGCGATAAAAATGAGGCTGCCCATGCTGCAGGCGATGATGGCAAGTGGATAGACCGTGCCATTATGCGTGGCACCAACGATGCTGCCAACGATAAAGGCGACCAGCATATACAGCGCCCCCATGAGGCCAGCCGCAGTGCCGGCCTGTTGCGGGAAGGGCGATACAGAATTGGATTGCGAAATAGGGAAGTTGATGCCATGCGCACCCATGGTCATGAACATGATGGGCGGTATCATGGTCCAGTGCTGTACGCCTGCCAGTGTCATTGCCAGAAAAGTAGCGCCAGCAGCGAGAGACAGGCTGCTGCCTATGCGCATGGTGATCTTGGTGCCAAAGCGCGCATGCAGGCGGCGGCAGACCACGGTGCCACTGAGGTAGCCAGATACGCCAAAGGCAAAACAATAACCAAACCAGGCTGTTGGCAGGAGCAATACCTTGATCAGTACAAAGGATGCGCCAGAGATAAAGACAAAGATGGAGCCATACGACAGTGCACCCGGCAAGGCATATACCCAGAACACAGGCGCACCCAGCACGATGCGGTAATTGCTCAGCAAGCCGCTGACATTGGTGGCTTTGGCGTCTTTATACAGATTGGTTTCTGGCAGGCGCAAGATGACCATGATGAGCAAGGCTGCTGCCAGCAGGGCATGCACAAAGAATGCTGCACGCCAGCCCAGATTGACTTGCAGGAATGAACCCAGGATAGGGCCGAGCAAAGGCGCGGCAGATACCCAGCTACTGGCCTTGGAAATGACCTTGATGCTGTCTTGCGGGTCATAGGCATCGCGCACGATGGCTCGCGCAATGATGACGGCAGAGCAGCAGCCCAGGGCCTGCAGGAAACGCGCAATAATCAGCATGCCCATGCTTTGCGATGCGCCACACAAGAGGCTGGCGAGCAGATAGAGGCTGAGCCCGGCGATGACGACGGGGCGGCGGCCAAAGCGGTCAGACAGTGGGCCTATGACCAGTTGCGCGCCACCAAAGCCTGCCACAAAGATGGACAGCGTCAGTTGCACTGTAGAGGCAGGCACATCAAACACTGCCGCCAGACTGGGCAGGGACGCCAGGTACAGGTCAGTCGATAGCGGTTGCAGCATCAGGAATGCGGCAATCAAAAAGAACAGCGGCGCTGTCGAAAACTGGGCGATGGCCTGGGCTGGCTGGTTCATGGATGCTTTTGAGTTTGTCACGCTATGGATCACGCTCTTGTGCACATCATTGACCACGCAAGAACATCTTGTCGAGATCATTCAAACCCAGTTGCACCCAGGTCGGGCGGCCATGGTTGCACTGGTCTGAGCGTTCTGTATGTTCCATCTGGCGCAGCAGTGCATTCATTTCTGGCACGGTCAGGCTGCGGTTGGCGCGCACGGCGGTGTGGCAGGCCAGGGTGCCGAGTAATTCATTGCGCCTGTCTATCAAGACGCGCGAGCCACCAAATTCACGCACTTCACGCAAGACATCACGTGCCAGTGACTGGGCATCGGCATTCTTCAAGAGAGCTGGCACGGCACGTACGGCCAGCGTAGTCGGTGAGATGGCCGCCATGTCAAAGCCGAGTGCCTTGAGTGTTTCCTGATGTTCTTCTACCGTGCCAACTTCTACGCCATCGGCAAAGAAGGTGACAGGGATCAGCATGGGTTGCACCGGCATGCTGTTTTCATCAAGGGCATTTTTTAATTGTTCGTAGAGTATGCGTTCATGGGCGGCATGCATATCGACCAATACCAGACCCTTACTGTTTTGTGCCAGCACATACACGCCATGCAATTGGGCGAGGGCGAAACCTAAGGGATAGTCATCATCTGGCAGGCTGTTGGCGACCTGATTGGTGGGTGCATAGCTGGCACCTGCCTCGTTGACGCCAGCATTGGCATTGGGGCGGAAGAAGGCGCCATAGCTTTCCATGCTTTGGGTGACGCCGCCATTGGGCTGTGGGCGATAAGGGTTTTGGTAGGCATTGCCGTAGCCGCCTCCACCAGTATTACCTCCACCACTACCACCACCAGCATAGGGCGATGGATTGGCAAACTGCGCTGCAAAGGTGGTTTGCTCACCGGCTATCCATGGTGTGCTGCCATTTGCAGGTGCAGCGATGCCAGAGCCAGCAGACATGGGGCCCGGTACAGTGCCAAACGCCGTCGCCGATGTTTGCGCCAGGGCGCGGCTGACCGCATGGAAGACAAACTGATGCACAGAGCGGCTATCGCGGAAGCGTACTTCTATCTTCGATGGGTGTACGTTCACATCGACCAGTGCCGGGTCCAGGTCCAGCCCAAGTACATAGGATGGATAACGGTCACCATGCAACACGTCCTGATAAGCAGCGCGCACGGCATGCGTCAGCAGCTTGTCGCGCACGAAGCGGCCATTGACGTAAAAGAACTGCGCATCGGCCCGGGCCTTGGATGCGGTGGGCAGGCCGACAAAGCCATGTATGCGCAAGGGGCCAGCACTTTCATCGAGAGACAGGCGGGCATTCGAGAAGGCATCCCCTAAAATCTGCGCACTGCGTTTGTCGATGGCGCTGACATTCCAGTGATCGACTGCCTTGCCATTGTGGCTCAGTGAGAATGAGACATCGGGTCTGGCCAGCGCAATACGGCGCACGATCTCGGCGCAGTGGCCAAACTCTGTCTGCTCAGACTTTAAAAACTTGCGCCTGGCCGGGGTGTTGTAATACAGGTCTTGCACATCCACCGTCGTGCCTTGTGCGCCGGATGCGGGTGAGACCTTGCCGTTTTCTATCTGCCAGGCATGGGGTGCATCGGCGGTGCGGGTGGTCAGCGTCAGCAGCGATACCGAGGCGATGGAGGCCAAAGCCTCGCCACGAAAGCCCAGGGTGGCGACATGTTCAAGCTCATCGAGGCTGGCGATCTTGGAGGTGGCATGGCGGGCCACGGCCAGAGTCAACTGGTCTGGCGGTATGCCGCGGCCATTGTCGGTGATGGCAATGCGCTTGACGCCGCCTTCTTCCAGACGGATGACGACATTGCTGGCACCGGCATCAAGGGCGTTTTCCAGCACTTCCTTGACAACGGCAGAGGGCCTTTCCACGACTTCGCCTGCGGCGATCTGGGAAATCAGGTTGTCGGGCAGGGCCAGGATGGGGCGATGGGTAGCAGGGTTCGAATTCATGCCATGATTATACCTGTCAGGCGTCGCAGACATTGCCGTCTGGTGTATGATTGCGGCGGCTTTATGTACAGACTATCTAGACCCTGGGACAATAATGGATTTTATGCAACTCCTCGACATCATTTTACATGTCGATAAAATGCTGGGCACTTTCGTTACGGAGTATGGCGCACTGGTGTATGTCATTTTGTTTGCCATCGTATTTTGTGAAACGGCCTTTGTTGTTTTCCCTTTCTTGCCTGGGGATTCACTGCTCTTCATCGCCGGCGCGCTGTGCGCTGCGCCTGATTCGCCCATCAATGTCTGGGTGCTGATCGCCTTGCTGGTGATAGCGTCTATCACAGGTAACTCTATCAATTACTGGATAGGCAGCCTGATCGGCCACAAGGTCATGGAAAAAGATTTCCGCTGGATAGACCGCAGCGCCTTGATGAAAACGCATATGTTTTATGAAAAACATGGCGGCAAGACAGTGGTGCTGGCACGCTTTATCCCTCTGGTGCGTACCTTTGCCCCGTTTGTGGCAGGTTTTTCCGAGATGACGCACAAGACTTTCCAGCTCTACAATGTACTCGGTGCTTTTTTATGGGTATTCAGCGTGGTGCTTGCTGGTTATTATTTTGGTAACATACCTATTCTGCGTGACCATTTGAATACGGTAGTCCTCGTCGGTGTCGGCGCGGCGGTTGTACCTGTCGTGCTGGGTGGCCTGTGGAGACTCTTCAGGGGCAAGCGCAAACCTTCTTGAAAGCGGGTCTTTATCTTGAAGCCCAGGCAGACTTCATCCACGGTTATCTGGCTGCATGCCAGTGCACCAGTCAAACCTGACCTGGGTCAGACCTGTAACGGTTGTGGAGTGTGCTGTGCGGCTGAACCTTGCCCTGTGGCGCGGGTGTTCTTGTTGCAATTTCGCGGCAGTTGCCAGGCGCTGGAATGGCATGCCGATGTGCAGCAATACCGTTGTGGGATGTTAGTCCAGCCTGCGAGTTATGTGCGTTTTCTGCCTTATGCATGGCAAAGCTGGTTTGCCCGGCGAGTGAGGCGGTGGGTAGCAGCGGGGACGGCTTGTGATTCGGATGCTAGTGTGGGGGAGTAGGTTTTGGTGAGGTTTTTGCAAAAGTTCTTGTTTCTTTAATGTCGGATGATATGCTGCGATTGATTGCAATTTTCGTAGGTTGGGCCGGGCCTCGCGAGGCTACGCCTCATCAGCCCAACACTGATCCTTACAAACGTATACGTTATTTAAACGCCGAGTGTTGGGCTGGTAAATCGTAGCCCAACCTACGCGCCGTTTTTGAGTTGGCATGTGAATACCGTCTCCCCACCTACCTGAATATCACCGGCAAAATACTCGCGCAAAACAGGGCTGCGGCGATATTGCACACAACCAGTTTGCGGGGCGCACTTAAATCTGGCTTCAAATGATTGTAATTTCGTAGGTTGGGCAACGCTTTATCTGCCCAACACTCGGCTTTAAATTACTTATACGTTTGTTAAGGCCCAGTGTTGGGCTGATACCCCGTAGCCCAACCTACGCTCCGTTTTTGAGTTGGCATGTGAATACCGCCTCCCCACCTACCTGAATATCACCGGCAAAATACTCGCGCAAAACAGGGCTGCGGCGATATTGCACACGACCAGTTTGCGGGGCGCGCTTAAATCTGGTTTCAAATCATCTGTCCGCATTTTTTCTTCCAGGGCTTTGGCTATTTTTTCTGCGGTTTCTTCGCGGCTGCCTGAGCCAGCAGCGGGGTTACTTTCCAATACCCGGCCTATCACAGAAATAAAATCAAACTTTTGCAGCAGCGAGCTAAAGACCAGCTTGTTGACGGCGGATTGCTCTCCCATTTTATTGAGTTGTTCGCTGATTTTTTCATGGATGGCCGCACTGGTGCTGCCAGCACTATGGGCCTTGTCCAGCAGTTGCGGGTAGCTGTCGGTCAGTTTGCCAACGACGAACTGGCTCAGGTCAGTACCATGGCGCTCAGCCAGAAAGTGCAGGGCAGCGGCGACACCCTGCTTTTTACCCACGAAGAAATACAGAATGGGTGCCAGCAAGGTCGTCACGCAAAGCAATAATAATGGCAAGCCGCTGTGGCCCCTGCCAGCCCAGCTGGTAAACAACAATAATAAAACCATGTTCAAGAACACCCCGAAGGCTGTGTAACCGATGAGGCGGGAAGTGATCTTTACGCCAGCCAGGGCGCTTACATTCAAGATGGTTTTGATTGCCATAGGGGCGGATATTTCCTGTAAGGGGGAATTTTCCCCATGGGTTGGTCTATGGCGGTAAATCATAGCATACAGATAACAGCGCTCTTGAAAAGCCGTGTCGTTAGCGCGTCATCAATAACAGACGCAGGGCCAGCAAGGACAGCACTGCCGCCAGTATGCGTGCCTGCAATTTGGCGACTTTGGCATGGCGCATCAGGGCCTGGCGTATCACATGGCCAAAACTGCTTAGCAGGGTATGAAAGACAGTGCTGATGATGGTCAGCGTTAGCCCTAATAGCACTAATTGCTGGGTGACCAAACCTGCCTGGGTATCGACAAATTGCGGCAAGAACACCATGAAAAATAACAAGGCCTTGGGGTTAAGCAGGCAGTTCAGGCAGGAGCGGGCAAATACCGTGCGCAGCGGCACGGTCTTATCCGCAGCTTGTGCTGCCGAAGCAGGATGACGCAAAGCCTTGTAAGCCATCCATAGCAAATACACCGCGCCCGCATAGCGTATCAAGTCAAACGATGGTGGCCATGCGGTGATGATGGCTGTGATCCCGCAGGCAGTCAGCAGCGTCAGGATAATGTCTGCCGCAGCTATGCCCAGGGCGGCAGCAACCCCGCCACGCACACCATATTGCATGCCGCAAGTCATGACAAAGGCCATGTTCGGGCCCGGTGAACAAAGCAACAGCAGGACTGCAATGCTGAAGGTGGCGAGGGTACTCAAACTGATCATGACGGCGTCCTGGTGTTTGCTGAAAAGATGCAGGCAGTGTAGTCTTTTGACCTGATACAGTAAAAAAATTGTTCTAGATACTCTCTGGTTGTTATTTTATATCGCTATCTTATGGCCCTGGCTCGTTACAAATCTATCGTTGATGATTATGCTACCCGCATACGCAGTGGCAAATTGCGCCCTGGCGCGCAGTTACCAACCCTGCGCAAACTCATGCAGGAACATGGCATTGCCCTGGCTACAGCCTCACGCGTTTATACCGAACTGGAAACGCATGGCCTGGTGGCTTGTGAGATGGGGCGTGGCACTTTTGTACGCGATACCAGCCTGCCGCGTGGCTTGGGGCTGGAGCAGCAGACTTTGCAATCTGGTGCGGTGGATCTGATTTTTAATTATCCCTGTCTGCCAGGGCAGGATGAGATGCTACGCGAAGGCTTGCGCTCAATCGCCAGTTCCGGCGACCTCGATGCTTTATTGCATGCTGCACCCCAAGGTGGCCGTCCACATGAACGGCAAATCATTGCCCGGCATCTGCGCAACCGTGGTTTGCGCCTGCCTGCTGAGCAAGTACTCATCGTTAATGGTGCGCAGCAGGCACTGGCGGTGACCGTGCAGGCTTTGCTGGCACCGGGTGATATTATGGTCATGGACGCGCTGACTTTCCCCGGCATGAAAACCCTCGCGCAATCAGCCCGGCTGGATGTAGAAGCCTTGCCGCTGGCAGAAGGTAAATTGAACTTGCCAGCCCTCGCTGCGCTGTGCAAACGACGGCCTGTGCGTGCCGTGTATGCCATGCCCACCATACATAATCCCATGGGTACGGTCATGACAGAGACAGAGCGCCAGCAACTCGCGCAACTGGCGCAAAAGCATCAATTTTTGATCATAGAAGATGGGGCATATGCCTTTCTGGCAGAACCTGCACCCAAGCCAGTGTTTACTTATGCGCCTGAACAGACGGTGTATATTTCCGGCCTGTCAAAAAGCGTTGCGTCGGGTTTGCGCATAGGCATGCTGGCTGCGCCGCCAGCGTTGATACCTGCGCTGGAAACAGCGATACGTGTCACCTCAGGTAACACACCCTCTTTGATGATCGCCCTGGCTTGCCTGTGGATAGAAGCAGGTGTAGTCGATGAGCTGGAAATAAGAAAGCGTAAGGATGCCAGACAGCGTCAACGGCTGGCACGCACAATTTTGCAGAGCTGCGATGTGAGGTCGCATCCCTCATCTTATTATGCCTGGCTGAGTCTGGGCGAAGGTGTGCGGGCAGAGCAGATCACCGCAGAGCTGGCGAAACGAGGCGTCATGGTCAGTACCGCAGATGCTTTTTCTGCAGGAGCAAGTACACCACAAGCCTTGCGGCTGGCACTGGGTTCGATACCGCTTGATGCGCTGGCAAATGCGCTGCATAAAGTGCAAAAACTATGCAGCTATTAAATGCCCGTACAGCATATCAGGCACATCAAGCACATCAGGTCATGCGGTTTTTAGCCAGCGGCGGGTTCTTGGAAAAATATTTCTTGATACCCTTCATGACCGCATCTGCCAGTTGATCCTGGTAGGCATTATCGGTCAGCTTGGCTTCTTCTTCCGGGTTGGAGATGAAGGCGGTTTCTATCAAGATGCTGGGAATGTCGGGTGCTTTCAATACCGCAAAGCCAGCCTGTTCAACTGAGCCCTTGTGCAGCCTGTTGATGCCGCTGATCTCACTGAGCACGACCTTGCCCAGCTTCAGGCTGTCATTGATTTGTGCCGTGGTCGATAAATCGAGCAAGACGCTGGCCAACTGTTTGTCATGGGTCTTGATATTGACGCCACCAATCAGATCAGCTGCATTTTCTTTATCTGCCAGCCAGCGGGCGGCGGTCGAGCTGGCACCTTTTTCTGACAGGATAAACACCGATGAGCCGCGTGCGCTGGAATTGACAAAGGCATCTGCATGCACGGACATGAACAAGTCTGCCTGCACGGCACGGGCTTTTTGCACCCTGACATTCAGCGGAACAAAATAATCAGAGTCACGGGTCAGCATGACGCGCATATTTGGATGTTGCTCTATTTTGGCCTTGAGGCGCTTGGCAATCGCCAGCACCACATCTTTTTCACGGCTGCCGCCACGACCTATGGCACCCGGGTCTTCACCGCCATGGCCAGGGTCGATGGCGATGGTGATCATGCGTGTCAGTTGTACCGGTTTTTCCTGTTTCTCTATGGCAGGCGCACCGGGTTTGATTTCTGGCTGGGGATCGAGCTTGACTTCTGGCTTGGGCTCTACCTTGGGCTCGCTCTTGCCTGCCAATATATCTGCCGGGTTGGCGGTCGCCACCGGTGCCTGGGTGATGGCACCTGGTTCCTTGTTCCATTCCCCTTTTTCTATCAATGCTGCCAGAGGGTCGGTGGGGTTGGACGGGTAAAGGTCGAATACCAGCCTGTGCTTGTAATTGCCTACCGGTGGCAGGGTAAATACCTGCGGGCTGACTTCTTCTTTGAGATCGAACACCAGGCGCACGACGTTGGGGCGGTTCTGGCCCACGCGTACCTGCTTGATGTAGGGGTCATTCGACTTGATCTTGGCGACCAGTTCCTTGAGCTTGGCATTCAGCTCCAGGCCCTCGATATCGACAAACAGGCGATATGGGTCTTTCAGTACGAAGTGATTGGTTTTGAGCTCGCTGTCATTTTCCAGCGTGACGCGGGTATAGTCTTCTGCTGGCCAGACGCGCACGGCCAATATCTGTGCCGCCCTGGCAGCAGGTGCCAGGACAGAGAGCAGCAGGGTACCGCCTGCCTTGAGCAGGACGCGGCGTTTTTGGGAGCGCGCTGTATCAGTACCAGACGTACTTTCAGGCTTTCCAGCGTTTATAGATTCGGGGCGAACTTGAGTGATGCGAGACATGCGATACCTTTAGCAGACAACGCGTGCAATTCTACCTCACGACCGTCACCGGCGACGCGCAAAAATACATTCAAATCGGGTTCTGGCAGCACGCCATCGGCTTTTTCTGGCCATTCAACGACGCAGATATTGCTGTCATTAAACTCTTCCCTGAAGCCTGCCTCGGCAAATTCATCTGCACTGATCATGCGATACAGGTCAAAATGCATGATGGTGACAGCCTGGCCCTTGATGCTGACCTGGTAAGGTTCGGCCAAGGTATAGGTAGGGCTTTTGACGTTGCCGCTATGGCCTGCGGCATGGATCATGGCGCGGGTCAGGGCGGTCTTGCCTGCACCGAGGTCGCCATGCAAAAAGATGCTCATGCCCGGCGTCAGCGCATGTGCCAGGCATTTACCCAGTGCCTGGGTTGCTGCTTCATCGGCGAGTGTGGTCTTATAATGTGACATTTCCTGCAAAGTTCCTATTCATGAATCTGCCTAACATAGCACAACACCCTCAATCTGTGTACTACAGAGGGGCAGGCGCGTGAGTCTGGACAGCACAGCCCTGGCCGACCTGGCGGGGCAAATACGCCTGTGGGGCAAGGAGCTGGGCTTTGCCGAGCTGCGCATAGGTGACGTCGATCTGTCGCATATAGAAGGCAGCTTCCAGGCGTGGCTGGACGCTGGTTACCACGGCGAAATGGCCTACATGGCTAGCCATGGTACTAAACGTACCCGTCCCGCAGAGCTGGTACCAGGCACGGTCAGGGTGATTTCTGCCCGCATGAACTATTTGCCCAAGACAGAAAGCTGGCGTGCCGAAGAGCAGGGGCAGGCCGCTGACAAAGCCGTGATCTCCCTGTATGCACGTGGCCGCGACTACCACAAAGTCTTGCGCACCCGCCTGCAGCAACTGGCTGAACGCATAGAAAAAGCCATAGGCCCGTTCGGTTACCGGGTCTTTACCGATTCTGCCCCCGTCATGGAAGTGGCGCTGGCAGCCAAGGCTGGCCTGGGCTGGCGCGGAAAACACAGTCTGTTACTCAGTCGCGAGGCGGGTTCAATGTTCTTTCTGGGGGAAATCCTGATCGACATTCCCTTGCCAGTCGATGAACCAGTCGGCCAGCACTGCGGCCAGTGCAGCGCTTGTATGGATGTCTGCCCGACCAAGGCCATTGTTGCGCCATACACTGTCGATGCGCGCTTGTGCGTGTCTTACCTGACCATTGAATTGCACGGCAGCATACCGGTGGAATTGCGCCCTCTGATAGGTAACCGGGTATATGGCTGCGATGATTGCCAACTGGTCTGCCCCTGGAATAAATTTGCCCAGGCTGCGGCTGTTGACGATTTTTCTGTCCGCAATGGTCTCGACAATGCCCGCATGGTGCACTTGTTCGCCTGGACGGAAGAACAATTCCTGCGCATGCTGGAGGGGAGCCCTATACGGCGTATAGGGCATGAGCGCTGGTTGCGGAATATTGCGGTTGGCTTGGGGAATGCGGCTACTGCCATGCGTGGTGATGCTGAGATTGTTTCGGCTTTGCAGGCGCGCTTGCTACATCCTTCTGAGATGGTGAGGGAGCATGTGGTTTGGGCTTTGGGGAGGCATGGTGTGGAGGCGGTTTAGTTCTTCGGATTCCGTGAGTTCATCGAATGCCGATTGATAAGCCGTATCCTTCATTTCGTCGCTCCTGCGCAGACAGGAGCCTAGTGACGTTCGTTGTTTTGCCGTACTTTGATTAAAGCGATTGCCCTTCGTGGATACAAGCCGGGTCTCGGCCCGGCAGCCGAAATTCTTTCTTTGCGTCGCCAAAGAAAGAATTCAAAGAAAGGCGACCCAGGCGTAGCCGCCCCTGCGGGGTGCCCATTTGTGCAGTACAAAAAATGGGAAATGCCCGAAACTCGCTGCCCTTGCAGGGCGCACAATCGCTTGCAAGCGATTGCCGTTACGCAGGCGTGCAGCATGCTGCACGAAACCCCTGCTACACCTCAAACACGGGCATTTCTTAATCCATTTTCTGTACAACACAAATGGCGGCTACACATGGGAACTGCGGAAAGTCAAACGCTACGTCAAAGTCAAACGCAACAGCAACATCAACCCCAAAGTCAAAACCAACAGCAACGCGACCTGTATGCAATTGGATCACCAATTTGTTGCTTCCTCACCCTAAGTGGCATAGCTAACTGTTTTCTGCGACAATCAGCCCTTATCATGCTGGTAATGGTTTGGCCTTGATGCTTTTCATACTGCGTCGGCCTCAAGGCAGCAGGTGTTCCTTAAATATATCCACAGACAGCTTATCATGCTCCAAAAACGCATTCATGCAGCTGTATGTTCAGCGCTCCTGTTATTGTTATGCCCTGTCAGTGCCCTCGCGCTTGACGGGGATGGTGAATTGCCTGGGCTTTCGCTGGAGCAATTGAGCGAAGTTGTCATCACGTCTTTGTCGCGCCAGGAAGAGAAGCTGGGTAATGCGGCAGCTTCCATCTATATCATTAATGCGGCTGACATTGCCCGCAGCGGTGCGCGTAGCTTGCCAGAGGCTTTGCGGCTGGCGCCAAATTTGCAGGTGTCGCGGGTGGATGCGCGCAATTATGCGATTACGGCGCGTGGCTTTAACAGTGCGTTTGAAAACAAGCTGCTGGTGCTGATCGATGGGCGCAGTATTTATTCACCGCTGTTTTCGGGCGTTTTCTGGGATGCCCAGGATGTGCTGATGGCGGATATTGAGCGCATAGAGGTCATCAGTGGCCCCGGTGCGACTATCTATGGCGCGAATGCGGTGAATGGTGTCATCAGCATCATTACCAAGTCTGCCAAAGATACCCAGGATGGTGTCATCGGCTTTGTCGGTGGCAGCAAAGACCGGGTTGGTGGTTTTCGCTATGGTGGGGAACTGTTCAGCAATGGTCATTACCGGGTCTATGCCAAGGCCACTGAGGTGAATGATACTTATACTGCGACGGGCGAGAATACCCATACAGGTTTTCGTCGCTTGCAAGCGGGTTTCCGGTCTGACTGGCTGATCCGCAATTATGGCGTGGCACTGTCTGGAGATGCCTATTCTGGTGAACTGGGGCAGACGGGCACAGCAAATATTCGCATCAGTGGCGCCAATCTGACGGGCGCGCTCAATAGTAAACTTGGTGATGGTTCTGACTTGCACTTGGGTTTGATATTTGACCATACCGAACGTAATCAGCCGAATGCCTTTGCCGAGCGTTTGGGTACGGTGGATTTGCAGATGCAACATAATCTGCATTTTGGTGATGATCACCGTTTTTCCTGGGGCGGTGGTTACCGCTATTCGAGTGACCGAGTCACTAATGGCCCGGCTTTTGGTTTTTTGCCTGGTGACCTGAGCATGCATTGGGCCAATTTGTTTGCCCAGGATGAAATTGCCATCAACAAGCAATTCAAGCTTACCCTGGGGCTGAAGGCCGAACATAATAACTATACTGGTTGGGAACAATTACCGAATATGCGTCTGGCCTGGATGCCAGAGCAGTCGAAACTGATATGGACCAGCCTGTCGCGTACGGTGCGCGCACCTTCGCGTATAGACCGCGATTTTTATTCACCAACCAATCCACAAGTGGTGAATGGCATTCCGCAGTTTGGTATCGCAGGCGGGCCCAATTTCCAGTCTGAAGTGGCAAAGGTTCTTGAAATCGGTTATCGCTCACAACTTGATAGTGGCTTTTCTTATTCCATGACAGCGTTTGCCAGCCACTACGATAATTTACGTACGCTGGAGCCTCAGGCTAGCGGCGGTGCTTTATTCCAGAACATGGGTGAGGGCCGCACCAAAGGGCTGGAGGCATGGTGGCGCTGGCAACCAGTCGGTAAATGGCGACTCTCAGGCGGCATGGTCGTGCAAAGTGTCACGACGCAATTGCGTGCAGGCAGCAAAGATTCCAGCGGCACCAGCGGGCTGGCAAACAATGATCCCGGCCGTCACTGGACCTTGCGTTCATCTTCTGATCTGTCGGGAAATCAGCAGCTCGATATATCCTTGCGCTATAACTCGGATCTGACAAATCCTGCTGTGCCCGCTTATTACGAAATGGATGCGCAATGGTCATGGCGTGTGCGGCCAGATATTGATGTTGCTCTTATAGGACAAAACCTTTTGCATGCATCTCACCCGGAGTTTGGTGGCATTGCGGGCAGAAGTGTATTTGAGCGTAGCGTGCTGTTAAAAATTGCCAAACGTTTTTAGTCAGCCCATATGACTGACATTCATTTTCAACATACCGATTCGGGTCAGGCTCCGGTTCCTGTCGGCCAGAGCTACCACGCCCTGCTGACGCCATTATTCTGGCGTTTGCTGGCATGCCTGTTATTGTCATTTTTGGTGATATGTACTGCGTGGTCAGTCAGGGCAGAAGTGCCGCAGGAACGCAATATCAAGGCAGCCTTTATTGCAAAATTCATCGGCTATATTGACTTTCCGGTGGCAGAAGCTGGCAGTGCTGAAATGCACCTGGTTATAGGTGTGCTGGGTGCCGACGATGTGGCGGCTGACCTGACACGACAGGTCACTGGCCGCAGCATCAATGGACGCACCGTGACAGTTAAAACCATCGCGCCACGTGAGAAATTGGATGGCCTGCACATACTGTTCATTGGTGTCGCTGAATCTGATTCAGCTGAAAAACCCTTGCGGAATGCCGCTGCTCTGGGCATCTTGTCTATTACAGAATTTGATAGCGGCATGCGGCTTGGCAGTGTGATCAATTTTCGCATGGTCGATGACAGAGTACGTTTTGAAGTCTCTTTGCCCGCAGCTGAAAAAGCCGGCCTGAAACTCAGTTCCCGTTTGCTGTCGGTTGCTTACCTTGTACAAAAAGCGGCACCATGAAAACAGCGATAGAAACCAAGAGCGTCAGGGGCAAACTGATATTGATGGCGATGATCACCACCATGGTGGCGGTGCTGGTGGCTTCTGCCGCCATGCTGATTTATGACCTGATCTCTTTCCAGCGCTCATGGATCAATGATCTTTCTACCCAGGCAGAAATTGTTGGCAAGGCCGTGGCGCCGGCGCTGAGCTTTAATGACAGTGCTGCCGCTGAACACAATCTGGGCATGTTGAGTGCCAGGCCGCAAATTCTGGTGGGGGCGATCTACGATGCCAATGGCAAGCGATTTGCCGGCTACATGCAGGCAGACCTGGGTTCGCCCGCCTACCCTGACACACCGGGTGCGCCGGGTTATACGATAGACGGCAGTGAATTGCATGTCTATTACCGGGTGATTGAAAACGGTGAATTTCTTGGCACAGTTTATATCCGTGAAATTTATCCCTTGTTTGAGCGTATCAAGAGTTACAGCATGATCCTGGTTTCGGTCATGCTGATCAGCCTGCTGCTGGCCGGCATCGTCGCTTCGCGTTTGCAGGTGGCGATTACCAGGCCTTTGGGCGCGATTACTGATGTTGCGCGGCAAGTCATGTATCACCGTGATTTTTCTTTGCGTGTGGAACGCCGCGATGGCGGTGAAATCGGTACCCTGGTTGGCGCATTCAATGACATGCTGATTGAACTTGGCCGCCGTGCCGATGCACTGGAAGCGACCAATGCCCGCCTGGAACAAGAAGTGCGCATACGCGAATCGGCAGAAGAAGCCCTGTTGCAGGCCGACCGTCGCAAGGATGAATTTCTGGCGACACTGGCGCATGAATTACGTAATCCGCTGGCACCGATACGCACTGGCCTCGACATCTTGCGGATGAAGGAAGGCGACAAGGCCGCATCAGCCAAAGCACGCGATATCATGGAAAGACAACTGGTGCAGATGGTGCGCCTGGTCGATGATCTCATGGATGTCTCACGCATCAATACTGGCAAGCTGGCGATACAGGTGGCACCCGTGCCGCTGCATGTCATCATCAATAATGCGGTTGAGATTGCGCGACCGCTGATCGATAAATTTGCCCATCAGTTTGAGGTGCAGTTACCTGTGCAGACAGTGATGATCGCGGGTGATGTGACGCGGCTGGCGCAAATCGTTTCCAACCTCCTCAACAATGCCGTCAAATATACGCCGCAAGGCGGGCAGATCAGGCTGACCGCTGCGCTGGATGGCAAGAATGTTGAGATACGCATCAAGGACAACGGCATAGGTATCGCATTGCACATGCAGGAAAGTATTTTCGACATGTTCAGCCAGGCTGATTCGTCGATAGAACGTTCGAACGCAGGGCTGGGAGTAGGCTTGTCACTGGCGCGCCGCCTGGCAGAATTACATGGTGGCAGTATTATTGCCCGTAGTGCCGGGATGGGGGAAGGTAGTGAATTTATCTTGCGCCTGCCAGCGCTGGTCAATCTGCTTGCGGATGAGCAGCAGATCGCAGACAGGCAGGCAGCCGATGCAAAATACCGGATTTTCCTGGTGGATGACAATGTGGATTTCGTCAAGGGATTTGGCGAGTTGCTGGAGTTGATAGGCCACACCACCCAGATCAGTCATGATGGGGCAGAAGCGCTGAGTATGGCGGCGGCTTTCCGCCCGGATTTTGCTTTTCTTGATATCGGCCTGCCTCACCTGAATGGTTATGATCTGGTGCGAGGCTTGCGCCTTATGCCTGAACTGAAAAACACGGTGATGGTAGCAATCACAGGATGGGGCCAGGAAAAAGACCGGCAACTGGCACTGGATGCCGGTTTTGATGCACACTCGGTCAAGCCGGTCAGTTTTGATCAGATCAATGCGATATTGTCCGACCCTGCGCATCAGCGTGGCAGCGGCGGCATTGCTGCTCCACAGGAGTAAGCCAGACTTGCAGTTACCGCGTCAACGCACCAAACTCAACCACACCGGCAAAGTCAGCACAGACAACACCGTGCTGGCAGAAATCAGAAATGCCACAAACGGCCCGTTACCACCCATGCGTGCCGCCAGTACATAGGCACTGGATGCCGTAGGCAGTGCGCAGAAGACGACGGCGATCTGCAATTGCAGTGGTGGCAGTTCCAGCCAGCGGCCAAGGAAGAGGGCGATCAGGGGCAGGGCCAGCAGCTTCACCGATAAAAAGTAGGTAGCGATGCCCTTGGCTTCGCGCAAACCGGACAAACGCATGCCAGCGCCAACGGCCAGTAAGCCCAATGCAATCGAGGCATTGCCCAGGCGTGACAAGGTGGCGGCTATGCCTTCAGGCATGGGTATCTCCAGCACACTGAACAAGACACCGCTGGCGGTACCAACGACCAGCGGATTACTGGCGATTTCTTTCATGAGCCTGCCGCTATTGTGTGCCAGCGCATACACCGCGCCCATATTACAGAGCGGTACAAGAAAGCCGATCAATAAGGCCATCAGTGCTGTACCTTCATCACCTGCGAGACGTGAGGCAATCGCCAACGCGATATAGGAATTAAAGCGAAATGCGGTTTGCACACCCGATTCAAATATCCTGGGCGCTGTGGTAAACATGAACCTGGCCAGCCAGCCCAGCAGCATGCCACAGGCGGTAGTGATGACAGCAACCTGTAGCAAATGCCCGGTCGAGTGAAAATCAAAACGGGTGCGCGAGGTGGTGTAAAACAGCAGCGCCGGGAACATGATGAAATAAACGATCTTTTCCACCCCGGCCCAAAAATGTCCACCCCAGTGCGCATGACGAGCCAGCAGAAAACCGATCAGTATCAGGCTGAAGTCGGGGAAGAGCAGGGTGAAGATAGACATCGGCTTTACTTCAATTTTTTACTTCAATTATTTACTTCAGCAAGCCCGCCAGTTCTACCGCAGTCTTGACCTGCATCTTGTCAAAGATATGGGCGCGGTGTACTTCTACCGTGCGCATGCTGATGCCCAACTGGTCGGCGATGACCTTGTTCATTTTGCCGAGCAGGATCAGGTCCAGTACTTCTTTTTCCCGGGCAGACAGGCTGGCTAAGCGGTCATGCACCAATGCCGCAGAACCTGCCTGGCGCGAGATGGCCAGGGCTTCTTGCACCCTGTCCATGAGCTTGTTGTCATTGAAGGGTTTTTCAAAAAAATCAAAGGCACCGCGCTTCAGTGTATCTACTGCCATCGGTACATCGCCATGACCAGTCAGGAAAATCACGGGAAGGCGTTTGGTCAATTGCCGCGCTGCCAGCATTTCAAACAGGTTGATGCCGGTCAGGCCGGGCATGCGCACATCCAGCAGGATGCAGTCGCCCTGGCTGTCAAAAATCAGTGGTTTGTCGAGGGCAACCAGGAATTTTTCTGCGCTTTCATAGCTGTGTGCGGCAATTTGCCTGGACCTGGCCAGCCAGGATAAAGAGTCGCGTATGACCTCTTCATCGTCAATAATATGTAGCATGGTATCTCCCGTTTTTTGTATGGCGCATTATGTATTTTTTGTTAACTTGATGCGCTCGGATAGTCTTGTATAGGTATAGCGAATTGGAAAATAGTACCACCGGCAGGGTTTTCATGATGTGAGAGCTTGCCGCCGTGGAATTCTATGGCAGTGCGGCAAATGTTTAAACCCATGCCCATGCCGGCAGACTTGGTGGTAAAAAATGGTGAAAACAGTTTCTCGGCCACTTCTGCCGGTATGCCGTGGCCGCGGTCGGTCACGCTGACGATCACTTGCTGGCTGCCCTCATCCAGCGCCGCTTCTACCCGCAGTATGCGTTTTTCTGGTGCCGTGGTTTGCATGGCTTCGATGGCATTCCTGGTCAGGTTCAGCAAGACTTGCTCCAGCAAGACCCGGTCTGCCAGCACCAGTGGCAGTTTTGGCCTGACCTTCCATTGCAGGGCGACATGGCTGGCCTGCGCCTGCAGCTCCACCAACGGCATGGCACTTTGTATGAGGTCGGCAATTTGCAGGGGCTCGCGGGCAGCTTCGCGTTTTTTTACAAACTCGTGCACGCTGCGTATGATCTGGCCTGCACGCTGGGCCTGGGCATTGACTTTTTCGAGCGCACTCTGGAACAGGCTACGGTCTATCATGCCTGCCTGCAAAAGGTTGACTGCACCTGTGGTGTAACTTGATATAGCTGCCAATGGCTGGTTCAGTTCATGCGCCAGCATCGAGGCAATTTCACCCATGGTCGCCAGTTTGGCACTGGTATGCAATTTCTCTTCCTGCTGACGGGTCAGTTCCTGGGCGCGCCTGAGCTCAGAGATATCGAGGATGGAACTCATCCAGCCAGCCTGTTTACCCTGTTCATCGATGAGGGCAGATTCATAAATCAGCACCGGGATGCGCTCACCGCTGGCATGCTGGTAGGTCGTCTCGAAACCTTCGGACGGCACGGTACCAGCCAGTAACTGGGTAAAGCGCTGCTGGTATTCTTCTATGGCTTCCGGTGCCCAGTAAGGCATGGGTGGCACCTTGCCTATGATTTCTTCTGCCGGGAAACCCACCATGCGGCAAAAAGCCGGATTCACATACGTCAGGCGGCCTTCCATATCACGCGCACGCAGACCGGTGACCAGGGAGTTTTCCATGGCGGCGCGGAAGGTGACCTGCTTGCGCAGCGCCCCCTCTGCGGCCAGTCTGCGGTTGATATCGCGCCACAGGGCCAGCAGGCTCCAGATCAACCCTATCGATAACAGGATGACCGACAATACCAGCAGGTTCGACAAAAGCTTGGGCTCAGTCTTGATGCTGTTCGTGCGCAAGACCAGGGTCAGGCTGGGTAATTCCCAGGCGCGGCTGTGGGTATACACGTTTTTGCCGCTGCCACCGGCACTGCGTTCCGCCAGGATACGGTCGTCAATGTCGGTGATGGTGATCTGGTTATCCTGGGCAAACCACCAGGGCACCAGCTCTTCCAAAATGGCATTCATGCGGTAACTGATCATGATGCTGCCTACCCGGTGATCGTCTTTGATCAGAGGGATCTGGCAATGCATGAGATAGGCATTCTTGGCATTGATTTCCAAAACGGGTTTCATGCACACCGTTTCTTCGCTGACATCAAGTTCGCCAAATTCAAACTTGGGCAGGGGCACTCTGTCATTAGTTGCCGGTATGACTTCGCGGGTATCAACCAATAATTTATTGCTGGCGTCATACCAGGCGATACGCTGGATTTCACGGTTGTTCTTGAGTATGGTGCGAAAGCGCTCCAGCACGGCATCTTTTTGCAGCTTGGCCGATTTGATCTCATTACCGACCTGGCGCAAGACTTCGTCATTGCGGTTGAGCTGGAATTGTATGGCCTGTTCCACCCATAGCGAGTCGGCAATCAGTTGTTCCTGACGCTCATTGGCCTCCATGCGCTGCGCCTGCCACGGTAACCAGATCAGCGTAGACAAGAATAACAGCAGCAGCAAAATAGGAATAATCCAGCGCCACTTTTGATTGGGCCAGGATTGGGAGCGTTGGATGCTTTTCATAAAAAACGAGTTTATCGCAGCCTGATCATTGCTGACAGGGGTAATTTGTGCATGCGCAAGCTTTTCAGCTCATGATACCCGACAGGCTGTATCGACGTTTGTAAAACAAAAGGCCAGAAATATGTCTATTTCTGGCCCTTCGCTTGCTTGCCTTGCTTACATCATACCCATGGCCCGTGGCAGCCATAAGGAGAGGCCCGGCCAATACGTGACAATCACGAGGAAGACCAGCATCGTGCACAACCACGGCATGACGGCAACAGTCAGCTCGGTAATGCTCATTTTTGAAATGCCGCTGGCGACGTACAGGTTCAGGCCCACTGGTGGGTGGCAAAGGCCGACTTCCATGTTCGCATCGATCAGGATACCGAAATGGACGGAATCTATGCCCAGGCGCATCGCAGCCGGATGCAGAATAGGTGCCATGACCAGGATGATGGACGATGGTTCCATGACATTACCAGCCAGCAGCAGCAGGATATTGGTAAAGAACAGGAAGCCAGCACGGCCCAGTTCTTTGCCGAGTATCCAGTCAGCCATTAGCTGGGGAATATTCTCATGCGCCATCAGGAAGGAAAACAGCACGGCATTGGTAATGATGTACAACAGCATGGCTGACAGCGCGGCTGAATTGACCAGTACTTTGGGGGTATTTGCTATCTTCATGTCCTTATAAACAAAGACCGAGATGAAGAAGGCATATACCGCACTCATGGCCGCTGCTTCTGTCGCAGTGAAGATGCCGCTATAGATACCGCCGATGATGATGACGACCAGCAGCAGACCCCAGATACTTTCACGGAATGCCTTCCAGCGCTCGCCCCAGGTTGCCCGTTTCATGCGCGGGTAACCATTTTTCCTGGCCAGGAACCAGGTCGTTGCACACAGCATGGCTGTCAGCAACATGCCTGGGAACAAACCTGCGACGAACAAGGCGCCAATCGAGGTATTGGTAGAAATCGCGTAAATCACCTTGGGAATCGATGGCAACATCAAAATACCCAGGGAGCCTGCCGTAATGATGACGCCTGCGCCGAACTGCTTAGGATAACCCTGCTTGACCATGGCAGGCAAGATGATGGAGCCAATCGCCACCACGGTTGCCACGCTGGAGCCGCATACCAGCGCAAACATGGCGCAGGAAATAATACCTGCCAGCGCCAGGCCACCATGCCAGTGACCGACCATGCTGGTAGCGAAATTGATCATGCGCTTGGCGACACCGCCATGCGTGAGGAAGTTACCTGCCAGGATAAAGAAAGGGATCGCCATGATCTCGAACTTTTCTATACCGGTGAACAGTTTCAGCGCCACGGCTTCGATCGGTACCTGGGTCAGCAGGTACATGAACATCAGCACCGTCAGACCCAAGGCAATCGAGACCGGGATGCCGGTCAGCATCAGCGCAATCAGTAAGGCGAAGACAATACCGATCTTGCCGACCATGCACATGGCACCAAGCGCCAGGACTATGCCACACAAGACTATCGTGGCACGCTGTTTAGACATCTGTTTGATGCCCAGTGTATCAATGGCTGCGCTCATTATGCACCTCCTTTCGCGGCTGCTGTGGCTGTTGCTGGTTGCAATTGGATTTCATTTTCTTCATCACTCAAGCCCTCTACATGGGCATGATCATGTACCGGCAATTTACCAGTGCGATTGAAGATAAGTGCAACCTGAATAAAACGGAAACACATTAAATAAGAACCCATCCAGACTGCGGAATAGACTATCCAGGTAGGCCATTCCAGATCAGGGGTAGTCGGACCTTCAGTGAGTTCGCCTACAGACAGGCCCAGAGTGTGGAAAATGGCATAGTGCATGCCGTTTTCCCAGACAAAGGTCAGGCCCAGTGTGCCAATGATGCCGGTAAAGATCATGCCGCATACCAGTGCCGTATACACTGTGGCATTGCGCCATTCTGCCGGCAGGCGGGTCACCAGCACATCGACGCCTACGTGTACGCCTGCACGTACGCCATAGGCCGCACCAAACTTGGCCATCCAGACGAACATGATGATGCACAGTTCTTGTGCCCAACTGAAGTGCAGTGACAATAACCAGTCCTGCACGACAGGGATGTTGAAGCCGGTACCGTAGCGGTGAAGAACGGAAATGAAGATGATGAACGTTGCACCACCCATGAGGGCAGCGATAATCCACTCTTCCAGATGATCGAGAAATTTCATGACAGGATCCCTATTGGAAAAATTAACGCGATGTTGAAAAGACAGGCAGTATGTTTTTTTATGCCTATGCCTTGCTGATATGCCTTACCTATGTAGCTTGGTAATAAGATCTGATTGCGCGTCTTGGTGCTGATCAAGGACAGATACAATCTCGTAGCGCATTGTGACGCGCCAGGCTGCAGTCGTCACCAGCTACAAATTTGTATTCTGTATCGATGCCACAAGTCAGGACGACCAGTGGGCTTCAGCAAGCTAATGTGGATTTTTGATTCATAGAGTCCCCGTATTGTAAAAATTAATTTTTATTTTGTTTCTCATTCTCAGGTAGCACTGCAACTGCGGCAACTGTGGTTTTCCACATTGTGTTCATGAATAGATTGAGTGCAAGTATAGTAATTTTTTTGCTGAAATGGCTGGCTTAGTCGTATTTCTGTCAGTTAGTTGCCGGACTTGTGGTTTTCCACAGTTGGCAGATAATGCTGGCATTGCAATAATCTGTGCAAGAATAGATACAATCCATAAAAACGTCCGGAGACAAATATGAAACTGAAGTCAGTGCTGTTTTCCCTGTTGGCCGCATCCCTCGTCAGTGGTGCCGCATTTGCGCAAGCACCTATCGTCATTAAATTCAGTCATGTGGTTTCCAACGATACGCCTAAAGGTAAAGCTGCCGAGCGTTTCAAGGAATTGGCAGAAAAAGCCACCAAGGGTCGCGTTAAGGTAGAGATTTACGCTAACAGCACCCTGTACAAAGACAAGGAAGAACTGGAAGCCCTGCAATTAGGTGCAGTGCAGATGCTGGCACCTTCCCTTGCCAAATTTGGTCCGCTGGGCGTCAAAGAATTTGAAGTATTTGATCTGCCTTATATTTTCCCTTCCAAAGACGTCCTGTACGCCGTGACAGAAGGCGCAATTGGCAAAGACCTCATGAAGAAGCTGGAGCCCAAGGGCATCATCGGCCTGGGCTTCTGGGACAATGGTTTCAAGGTCATGTCTGCCAACAAACCCATGCATTTGCCAGCCGACATGAAGGGGCAAAAGCTGCGCATACAATCATCTAAAGTACTGGATGCACAAATGCGCGCTTTGGGTGCGAATCCTCAGGTGCTGGCATTCTCTGAAGTTTATCAAGCCTTGCAAACCGGCGTAGTAGATGGCACCGAGAACCCGCCATCCAATCTGTATACGCAAAAAATGCATGAAGTGCAAAAGCATGTCACCGTAACCAATCACGGTTATCTTGGCTATGCTGTCATCGTCAATAAAAAATTCTGGGATGGTTTGCCAGCAGACATACGTGCCCAGCTTGATGAAGCGATGAAATCGGCCACCAAGTATGCCAATGCGATTGCCCAGCAAGAAAATGACAATGCACTGGAAGCGGTCAAAAAATCTGGCAAGACAACAGTCTACGTACTGACTGACAAAGAAAAAGCAGAATGGCGCAAAGCGCTGTTGCCAGTGCAAAAAGAAATGGAAGGACGCATAGGTAAAGACCTGATTGCCAATGTCAATAAAGAAGGCGTTAAGTTGGGCTTTAAGTAAGTAGCTAATTGGGTAATCAAGTAGTTACCTGGACTTCTGAAATCTGTCAAAAACCACTATGACACGGTCATGGTGGTTTTTTTATTTGGATGTGCGTACCGTGCAGCAATTTCTAAATAAATAAGGTAATCCCCCGGCTCTGCCGGGGGACTCCTCAAGGTTTGACCTATACGGCGGTCGGTTTGAAACTTCTATCTCTACCAAAAGAAGGAGTTTCAAGATGAAAGAGTATCAAAGTT
>NZ_JBMPPI010000030.1:0-68751 GCF_049340245.1 Undibacterium sp. TC4M20W | reverse complement strand
TCATCGTCTTGCTTTGTTATTTCTTGTGAACACTTGCTATATTATTTAAGCATTCCAACTAACCTAAGTTAATTGGTGCGCTTCACCAAGTGCCCACATTTATTGACTGTTAATTGTTAAAGAACCATAATCTTTTCTACTTAACTGAACTACTTATTCATCCAGTTTTGCGTCGCAGCGTTGTGTGCGTCAGCAGCAGAGAAACGAGATTATGAAGCACTTATTTGCCGCTGTCAACACCTGCAACTCTTTTCGTTTTGTTTCGTTCTTTCGAACTCGCTAAACCGTTGCAAACTATTCACAGCAACCAGATCTTTCCGCAGCTTTTACTTCTCCGCTCAATTTCCAGTCTTGCTTCTCTTCTCGCCCGCTCTTCAGCGGGAGGCGAACTATAGCAAACTCTTACCCTGCTTTGCAAGACCCCAGCGTAAATTATTTAGGGAATTAGGGAATTCTTGAGGGAGCGGTGTTTGGGGACCGGGATGGGGGTGGGTTTTGTAGGGTGCGCCGTGCGCACCGCTCTTTGAGTAACTGTGCACTTCTTCTTACTGCTTATGGTGCAAAACTAGCGGCTGTATATATAAGGGCTGTATATGTAAGATAAGCGAACGGTGCGCATGGCGCACCCTACTAGTCCTGGTGTTTGGCGTGTGGGTGGGAGTTTGCTTTACTGTTCATCGGCGGACGACGCTGGGCTCCTGCCTGCGCAGGAGCGACGGGTTCGGGGGGCTATCTATATAGTGCTGATTTCGCTGATCGACCGGAATCCATCCCATCCCTACCTTCCTATTGAAGGGGAAGGACCTTGCGTGGATCTGGAACGTGCTTGCATTGCTTCGCGAATGCGATCTATTTTTTAGAGCTGTATAAATGCGATTTAATTTGTAGAGGAACGTCATATATGACGCGCCTCTACATAGTCTCTATACAACTAGAAACTAAAGACAAATTACTTATTCTTGAATACTGCCGGACGTTTCTCCAGAAAGGCTTGCATACCTTCTTTCTGATCTTCCGTACCAAAACTCGCCTGGAACAAACGGCGCTCATACTGTATGCCTTCTGACAGCGTAGTCTCATAAGCGCGGTTCACAGACTCCTTCGCCATCATGATGATAGGCAAAGACATGGAAGCGATAACATTCGCTGCAGCGAAAGCCTCTTCCATCAACTTGTCCAATGGTACAACGCGGGATACCAGGCCTGCGCGTTCTGCTTCGACCACATCCATCATACGCGCAGTCAGGCACATGTCCATGGCTTTCGATTTGGAGATCGCGCGTGGCAGGCGCTGTGTACCACCCGCGCCAGGTAAAGTGCCCAGCTTGATTTCTGGCTGGCCGAACTTGGCATTTTCAGCAGCGATGATGAAGTCGCACATCATGGCGACTTCGCAACCACCACCCAGGGCATAACCGGCGACAGCAGCGATGACTGGCTTACGGATCTGGCGCATGGTTTCCCAGTTGCGGGTGATGTAATCATCTTTATAGGCATCCATGAAGCTATAGCCCACCATGGCGGCAATGTCGGCACCGGCGGCGAAGGCTTTTTCACTGCCAGTCAGGATAATGCAATGGATGTTCTCATCCTTGTCGAAAGCTTTTAATGCCAGACCCAGTTCATCCATGAGCTGATCGTTCAGCGCATTCATGGCCTTGGGGCGGTTCAGGGTGATCAAGCCGACTTTGTCGCGGGTTTCAGTCAAAATACATTCGTATGTCATAGATGCTCCTGATTTTATTGAGTAGGGGTATGCAGCATGAATGCCGGTATGCCTATTGTAATGCGCCGGACCAGCACCTGTAATTAGGTGCGCAAATAAGCACACAAATTAGCAGGTACAATGCGCTTAATTTATTGAGCGAGGTGAATGCGATGTGGTTATTAGCGCTGGAAGCAGGCGTGGCGATGTTCATGCTGATTTTTATCGTCTGGTGGACGATGTTTCATGGCCGCACGCCAGAAACACCACCAAAAGAAGATAAAAAGCCTATAGAACAAAGCAAGGATATTGAAAATCCCCAATAAGCCTGGGCCGTGCCAGTATCAATGCAGAGTACGCGGCAAAGACAAAACAAACTCAGGTATCTCTGCCTCAAAGCGATGGGCATCTTCTGCCACGCAGAAATAAGTACCCTTCATGCTGCCCTGTGGCGTCCTTAATGAACTGCCACTGGTGTATTCAAAGCTTTGCCCTGGCGCCAGGAAGGGTTGATGGCCGACTACACCCAGGCCTTTGACTTCTTCTACATGGTTGGTGCTGTCGGTAATGATCCAGTGGCGTGAAATCACTTGCGCCGCCACGGTGCCAGTATTCTTGATGGTGATGGTGTAGGCAAAAACAAAATTATTTTGCTCTGGGTCGGACTGGTCTTTGAGGTATTGCGTCGCCACCGTTACACTTATTTCATACGCTGCCATAATTTTCTTTCATGATGAACTATGTTCATTGTGCCAGACGAAGACAACAGCCGCTTGCCCTCACAAGGTAAAATAGCATATCTTTTTCAAGCACGATTCCATCATGACTACTTTCCGCATTGCTCCAAGTATATTGTCTGCCGATTTCGCCCGTCTGGGAGAAGAAGTCCGCAATGTTGTCGCCGCTGGCGCTGACATGATCCATTTTGATGTCATGGACAATCATTATGTGCCCAACCTGACCATAGGCCCCATGGTATGCGAAGCGATACGCCCGCATGTGCAAGTGCCTATCGATGTACATCTGATGGTCAAGCCTGTGGATCGCATCATCCCCGACTTTGCCAAGGCAGGCGCAAATATCATCACCTTTCACCCGGAAGCATCTGAACATATAGACCGCAGCCTGCAAACCATACGTGATCATGGTTGCAAGGCTGGCCTGGTATTCAACCCGGCGACACCATTGCATGTACTGGAAAACGTCATCGATAAAGTCGATATCGTTTTGATCATGTCGATCAACCCCGGTTTTGGCGGCCAGACCTTTATCCCGCATACACTGAAGAAAATCGCGCAAGCCCGCAAGATCATTGATGAATCTGGCCGCGACATCATGCTGGAAGTGGACGGCGGCGTCAAAATCGAGAACATCGCAGAGATAGCCCGTGCCGGTGCCGATACCTTCGTTGCCGGTTCTGCCATATTTGGCAAACCCGACTACAAGGCCATCATCGATGCCATGCGTGTTGAGTTGTCCAAGGTTTAATCCTCAATTTCATATTCAGGCTTTTCGCCACAGCAGGCGGAAAGCCTATATCTGATCGCCCCCACCATGTTCAGCCACATCAAAGCCGCTATCATCGATCTCGACGGCACCATGATAGATACCGCACCAGACTTTCTGGTCGCCATCAACCGCATGCGCGTAGACTTTGCACTGGCACCGCTGACGCTGGATGTCATCAAGACCATGGTGGGCAAGGGTTCTGAAAATCTTATCCAGCAAGTTTTGTCCCTGGACTTTGATGCCACTGGTGTAGCAGCCCGCTTCGATGATGCATTGGCTACTTACCAGCTTCATTACCTGGCTGTCAATGGTGATCACAGTCAGCTTTACCCGCAGGTGCATGAAGGCTTGCAAGCCATGCGCGATCTGGGTATGCGTCTGGTCTGCATCACCAACAAACCACTCGCCTTCGCCCTGCCGCTGATGCAAAAGAAGGAAATAGTCCATTATTTTGAGCAAGTCTATGGCGGTGACAGCTTTGCAAAAAAGAAACCTGATCCCCTGCCCATGCTGGAAGCCTGCAAGGCTCTGGACTTGCCACCATCACAAGTGCTGGCCATTGGCGATTCCAGCAATGATGCGATTGCTGCCCGCGCTGCCGGTTGCCCGGTCTTGACAGTGCCGTATGGATACAACCACGGTGAAGCTGTACAAAATATTCAAAGTGATGGTATAGTCGAAACCCTGTTGGTAGCAGCACAACTGCTGCCAGCGAAAAACTCTCATTGACTTTCAAACCATTCACATAACGAATGTTCCTCGATAACAAACGTTCCATGATCACTCCAGGCACTTTTGAGGCCTGGCTATGGCGACGCTGGCAATTCTGTTAATACACGAATGCCGCGAGTGGCTGTGCACATCCCAAGCACATCTTCTTGCTTGTTATATCAATCTGTCTTACCCGTCCATACTCTCTTGAGCGAATTTGCGTGCGCCGCTGGCTGCTGTTGCAGACGCGTGCACAAGTCTCAGGAGCAGGCAGGCGGTTGAAAGAAAACCATGACCGAACTCGAATTCAAATCGTTGGCCGCGCAAGGCTACAACCGTATCCCCATGATTGCGGAAGCCTTCGCCGATCTGGAAACCCCGCTCACCCTTTACCTGAAACTCGCGCAAACCCAGAATGCGGGCAAGAATACCTTCTTGCTTGAATCCGTCATGGGTGGCGAGCGTTTTGGCCGCTACTCTTTCATAGGTTTGCCCGCCAATACCCTGGTGCGCAGCTTTGGTGAAAAAGTCGAAGTCCTGAAAAATGGCCAGGTCATAGAGAGCCGCGAGATGAACCCGCTGGATTTCATTGCTGAATTCCAGGCGCGTTTCAAGGTGGCATTGCGTCCTGGCCTGCCACGTTTTTGCGGTGGTCTGGCTGGTTACTTTGGCTATGACGCTGTGCGCCATGTAGAAAAACGCCTGGCTGGCAAGGCACCAAAAGATGATCTGGGCTTGCCAGAAATCCAGTTATTGCTGACGGAAGAACTGGCAGTCATCGACAATGTCTCCGGCAAACTCTATCTCATCGTGTATGCCGACCCTACCCAGCCAGAAGCCTGGTCCAAAGCCCGCCAGCGCCTGAAAGACTTGCGCGCCATGTTGCGCCGTAGTGTTGATGCTCCGGTCACATCGGCGTCTGTCCGTACAGAATCCATACGCGACTTTGCCAAGGACGATTATCTGAAGGCGGTAGAAAAAGCCAAGGAATACATCATGGCTGGCGACCTCATGCAAGTGCAGGTGGGCCAGCGCATCAAGAAACCGTATGTGGATTCACCGCTGTCACTGTATCGCGCCCTGCGTTCGCTGAATCCTTCGCCGTATATGTATTTCTATAATTTTGGCGACATGCAAATCATAGGCGCATCCCCAGAAATCCTGGTGCGCAATGAAAGCCTGAATGATGGCAGCAAGAAAGTCACCATACGCCCACTGGCTGGCACCCGCCCACGTGGCACCACACCAGAACGCGACGCTGAACTGGCCAAAGAATTACTGGCTGACCCGAAAGAAATCGCCGAACACGTGATGCTGATAGACCTGGCCCGCAATGACATAGGCCGCATCGCCCAGACCGGCAGCGTCAAGGTCACTGACCAGATGGTCATCGAAAAATATTCGCACGTACAACACATCGTCTCGAATGTAGAAGGTGTCTTGCAAGCCGATTTGTCCAACCTCGATGTATTGAAAGCCACCTTCCCGGCTGGCACCTTGTCTGGCGCACCGAAAGTCAGGGCCATGGAACTCATCGATGAACTCGAACCTGTCAAACGCGGCATCTATGGGGGTGCCTGTGGTTACCTGTCCTTCGGTGGCGAAATGGACCTGGCGATTGCAATACGCACTGGCGTCTTGAAAGACGGCATGCTGTATGTGCAGGCAGCTGCTGGCGTGGTGGCTGATTCAGTACCGGAAATGGAATGGCAGGAAACCGAAAACAAGGCACGCGCAGTATTGCGTGCAGCAGAACAAGTGCAAGATGGCCTGGATGGGGAGATTTAAATGCTACTGATGATAGACAACTACGATTCCTTCACCTACAACCTGGTGCAATATTTTGCCGAGCTGGGTGAGGATGTGCGTACCTACCGTAATGATGAAATTACGATAGAAGAAATTGAGGCGCTGAAGCCCGATCACATCTGTATTTCACCCGGTCCCTGCACACCGACAGAGGCTGGCGTTTCCATCGCTGTCATAGAACGCTTTTCTGGCAAGACGCCTATTCTCGGTGTCTGTCTTGGTCACCAGGCCATAGGTGCAGCCTTTGGTGGCAAGGTTATCCGTGCCAAGCAAGTCATGCATGGCAAGACTTCTGCGATTGCCCATACTGGCGTTGGCGTCTTCAGGAATTTGCCCAGCCCTTACACGATTACCCGTTACCACTCGCTGGCAATAGAACGTGCCAGCCTGCCGGATTGCCTGGAAGTGACTGCATGGACAGATGACGGTGAAATCATGGGTGTGCGCCATAAGGAATTCAATCTCGAAGGCGTGCAATTCCACCCCGAATCCATCTTGTCCGAGCATGGCCACGCCCTGCTGAAAAACTTTTTGACTGGAACAGCATCATGACCATTTCTCAACAAGAAGCACTGACACGCCTGATAGAACACCGTGAAATTTTTCACGATGAAATGCTGTTCCTGTTCCGCAAACTGATGGGTGGCGAAATGTCGCCAGTCATGATCACCGCACTGACCATGGGCCTGCGCGTCAAGAAAGAAAGCATAGGCGAAATCACCGCCGCCGCCCAAGTCATGCGTGAATTCTCGACCAAGGTGCCACTGGCAAATACGGACAACATGATCGATATCGTTGGCACGGGTGGTGATGGTGCGCATACTTTCAATATCTCTACTGCATCGATGTTCGTTACTGCCGCCGCTGGTGCACGTGTTGCCAAGCATGGTGGTCGCAGTGTGTCTTCATCTTCCGGCAGTGCTGATGTGCTGGAATCATTGGGCGCAAACATCAATCTCAAGCCTGAGCAAATCGCTCAGTCGATAGCACAAACCGGCATAGGCTTCATGTTTGCACCTAATCACCATGCGGCGATGAAACATGCTGCACCAGTTCGCCGTGAACTCGGTGTGCGCACTATCTTCAATATCCTGGGGCCATTGACCAATCCGGCTGGCGCGCCGAATATTTTGATGGGCGTATTCCACCCTGACCTGGTCGGTATACAAATTCGTGTCCTGCAACGCCTTGGGGCGCAACATGCACTGGTGGTATGGGGGCGCGACAATATGGATGAAGTCTCACTCGGTGCACCAACCATGGTGGGTGAGCTGGTGAATGGCGAAATCCGCGAATATGATATCCACCCGGAAGACTTTGGTTTGCAGATGGTATCCAACCGCAACTTGCGTGTAAATGGTGCAGACGAATCGAAAGCAAAAATACTGGAAGTGATGAACAATGTTGAAGGTGCAGCAACTGACATCGTTGCCTTGAATGCAGGTACCGCCCTGTATGGCGCGGGCATAGCCACATCGATAGCCGATGGTGTCAAGCTAGCCCAGGCAGCGATTGCATCAGGCGCAGCCAGGGCCAAGCTGGAACAGTTCATAGCAGTCACCCAGCAATTAGGGAAGTAAGCCCATGTCTGACATTTTAAATAAAATCCTGGCAGTCAAAGCCGATGAAGTGGCTGCGGCCAAAAAATATCAATCCTTTGCCAGCCTGCGTGCAGAAGTAGAGAGCAACAAGGAAGCGCAAGCTGATCTGCGCAGTTTTGAAGGTAGCTTGCGTGACAAGATTGCTGCAGGCAAGGCAGCGGTGATTGCAGAGATTAAAAAAGCATCTCCTTCAAAAGGCGTGCTACGTCCTGATTTTCACCCAGCAGAGATCGCGCAAAGCTATGCAGAACATGGTGCGGCCTGTTTGTCGGTGCTGACCGACGTGCAATTCTTCCAGGGTGCGCCTGAATACCTGCAACAGGCGCGTGCAGCATGCACTCTGCCAGCATTGCGCAAGGATTTCATGATCGATCCTTACCAGATCTACCAGGCCAGGCATTGGGGTGCAGATTGCATCCTGCTCATCGTCTCTGCACTTGATCACGGCCTGATGGCCGACCTAGAAGCCTGCGCACATGAACTTGGCATGGGTGTTCTGGTAGAAGTACATGATGCGCAAGAACTGGAAGCTGCCCTGAAACTGAAGACCGCCATGCTGGGCATCAACAACCGAAACCTGCGTACTTTTGAAGTGTCTCTGGATACGACAATAGGCTTGCTGCCAAGGATTACACCAGACAAACTGGTGATTACTGAATCAGGCATCATGTCAGCAGCGGATGTTACACGCATGCGTGAAGCCGATGTACATGGTTTTTTGGTTGGTGAGGCTCTTATGCGGGCTGAAAACCCAGGGGCAGAACTGGCGAAGGTGTTTGGCTGATTGCCGAATCTGTTTTTTTTCTTATCAAAGAATGATATCAGGCATAAAAAACGCCGTACAGCAAATTACTGTACGGCGCGCTTTATCAAGCAGCAGACATTAGATATCAGATGCAGTTTACAACTTACTTCTTGCCAGGCTTCTGAAAACTTGGTCTCACTAAACTGGCAGCCTTGCCCCCTGCCTGCACTGTCAAATTCACGGCTGGCACATCATCCGCCTGCAATTTAGCCTGCACAGTCAACAATTCATCACGGCGGAAGGCGTGAATCTGTACCGTCTCACCAACACGATAACGACCCAGCGCCGTAGCCAGACTATCGGCAGCATCTGCGGCAGTTACACGCAAACCATTGATGGCGATGATGACATCGTTTGGCGACAAACCAGCAACATGCGCAGCACGGCCTTCATGCGCATTGGCGATCTTGCAGTCATTGCCGTCACGCACCACACGTACGCCGAGGCTAGCTTTTTTGCTCGCACTGCCATCGTTTACCTGCAAGGCGAAGTCTGCATACAGACTTGCCAGCGGCACGTCTTCGGTGCCACGCACATGCTTGTCGAGGAAGCGGCGTACATTCACGCCAGCGACTTGCTCGACCAGACTTTCAAACTCAGTCTCGCCCAGGCCCTGCTGCTTGCCTGACAGACTGCGCTCATAAAAGTCGCGGCCAAATTTTTGCCACATCGCACGCATGACGTCATCAAGGGATTTTTTACCGACAGTTTCTGCGCGTATCATCAAATCCAGGCCAAGTGCCACCAAAGAACCCTTGGTGTAATAGCTGACTATCGCATTCGGTGAATTTTCGTCCTGACGATAATACTTGGTCCATGCATCGAAGCTGGATTCAGCCACGCTTTGCTTTGTACGACCACTACCGCGTGTCACCATATTGATGGTCTTGGCCAGCAACTTGAAGTAAGCAGCTTCATCAATCACGCCTGCGCGTACCAGCATCAGGTCATCATAGTAGCTGGTGAAACCTTCAAATACCCACAACAGGCTGGTGTAGTTTTCGTGACGCAAATCATAGCTGGCAAAGGCCGCAGGCTTGATGCGCTTGACGTTCCAGGTGTGGAAATACTCATGGCTACACAGGCCCAAAAAGCCACGATAGCCATCGCTCATCTCTGCATGGTGTTTGACTGGCAAGTCAGTGCGATTGCAAATCAATGCAGTAGAAGCGCGATGCTCCAGGCCACCATAACCTTCACCTACCACCATGGTCATGAAGACATAGCGGTCCATTGGTGCTTTTTTGGTGCGTGGTTCGAAGAAAGCGATTTGCGTTTCGCAGATTTTCTGCACATCAGCGATGATGCGCTCCATATCCATATTCGGTACTTTGCCGGTCACGACAAAGTCATGCGAGATACCGTGCGCATCAAATGTCGCCAGCGCAAAATCACCCATTTCAACCGGATGATCTATCAGCTCATCATAATTGGCAGCGACATACGTACCAAAGCCGTAACGCTTGGCTTTCAACTCAGGCAAGGACGTGGCAACGCGCCAGGTTTTGCAGGCGATATCTTCAGAACGCTGAATATCAACCACATGCGCATTCATCTCCTGGCCATGCACGCTCAAAAATACGCTGGTGCCATTGAAGAAGCCATGGCTTTGATCGAGGTGCGCTGCACGAACCGACAAATCCCAGGCATAGACTTCATACGTGATACGCAAAGCGCCTTTGCAAGGCGCAGCCTGCCATGTGTGCTTGTCGAGTTTTTTCAGTGCGACTTTTTTGCCGTCAGAACTGGCCTTGATCTGCACGATGTTGCGGGCAAATTCACGCACCATATAACTGCCAGGTATCCATGCCGGCAATCTGACGATCTGACCATCGGCATCAGGCGCTGCGATATCCAGCGTGACCAGGTACATATGTCCGGCCAAGTCCTTGGGGACGATGGTATATGCCAGTGCATGGGCTGATGCAGACACGTTCGTCACTTGTCTCTTTGTTGTTATCGTTTTTTTCATTCTGAACGATCTTTCTGTTTCTTAAATAATGAGTACTGAAATGAAAAGTGGAACAGAATTTTATGACGCGGTGTAATTACGCACATTGGCCGCAATAAAAGTAAATAACTGCGCCCCTACGACTGCACGTGTCAATTGCAAACGCAAATTGATAAACCATGCTGGCACACCATAAGACTGATAGAGACGCTTGTCTATCTTGTAGGTTGCGATAAAACCGGCAACCTGCACGATAAAACCTATCAGCATATGGTTCAAAAACAGCCAGGCAATAATAATGGGAACCACGCCCCAGATCAGGACTTTTTTGTTTTCATTCTCATGCCCGCCACCTGCCATGAGAGCTACGCCCCAATGCAGACCGCCAAGAAAAGACAAAATCACAATGCCATAATGCAGTTGTGCCTTGATCAGAGCCCCCAACCAGTCTGGATGCACTATCCAGCAAGCCAGCGTCAAAAAGATAAATGGTGCAAGCCCGGCAATGCCTATCCGTATTGCCAGTTTTCGATTGAGATTATCCATACATTTTGGCAGCACCAATACCGCCCACTTCTAAATCAGGTGGAAGAAAACCGCTATTCTATGGTTATTTTTGTTGTATAGATATATCCACAAGCTATTTAGAAGTAACAAAACTGGTGGGGAAGGTCAAAAATTGTGGAAAATCCCTAGCCGTCATGCGTATCGTCTGTGAAACCATGTCTTATTTACAGTATTTTAATCACAAAATCATTGAATCCTGTATTTCAAGCATTTGTTTTCCCGCCTTTATCCAAATGACTGAGCAAGGCATCGCGGGTATCAATATCCTCATGAATGCCAGGGTCATCCACTTCTATTTGCGTGACTGTATTGTTTTGCAAAACACTGCGGGCACCAATGTCGCCCTGCAAATCCAGCAATTGTGGCAAGTATTGATTGGCAAACCCAACCGGGTTACCGCGCCGTCTCTGATACACAGGCGCGACTATTCCAGCCCCTGCCTGCAAGGCTTCAAACAATAGTGACATGGTAGAAGTTTTTACTGAGGGCATATCGGCCAGGGCGATGACCCATCCAGCACTGTCCGCGGTGGCACGAAAAGCATGTTTGAGAGAATTCGCCATGCCCGCATCAGCGTCATGACAGACCAGGCACTCAATACCCATTGTCTGCAATTGGCCTGCCAACACAGAATTATCTGGCCTCAGCACAGCAACAACATGCGGCATGACCGCCAGCAAATTGTGTGCGCTATGCTGGGCCACCGATTTTCCATCCGCCAGTATTTGCAAGAGTTTGTCTTGCTGACCACTGGCATCAAAGCGACGACCGCGCCCCGCTGCCAGCAAAATGCCTGTCCAGCGTGGTGACGAAGTCATCGTGAATTATTACTTTAAATGGATTAGTTGGCTTTGCTATTGCCGGCTGCTGCAGCAATCCTGCTTTCCAGCGTTTTCACATCCAGCATGCCGGGCGCACGTGTGCCATCTGTGAAGAAAACAGAGGGCGTACCCGTTACACGCAACTTTTGTCCAAGGGCAAAAATTTTATCGTTGGGTGTATTGCAGTTGGCAGCAGCCTCAGGTGCGACCTTGCCGTGCAACATCCATTCATCCCAGGCCTTGTTACGATCAGCCGAACACCAGATGTTTTTGGATTTGGTTTTGGAATCTTCTGCCAGAATGTTATACATGAAGGTATACACGGTGATGTTGTCCATCGTCGCCAGCGTCTTGCGGAACTGTTTGCAATAGCCACAATTCGGATCTTCAAATACCGCAATGACACGCTTGCCATCGCCCTTGACCATCTTCAATGCAGATTCCAGCGGCAGCTCAGAAAACTTTACCTTGGTCAGGTCATCTATCCTGGCCTTGGTGTAATTGGTGCCATTCTTTGCATCTATGACTTCACCCGTGAACAGAAATTGTGCCTTCTCATCGGTGTACATGATATCTGAACCTATGCGGACCTCGAACAGACCTGAATATGGTGTCTTGGTCACAGAATCAATCTTCACACCTTCACGAAAGGTGGGCTGTACCAGCTTGCGCACATTGGCCTCTTGCGCCGTCTCGGCAGCAAAGACACTGCCAGCCAGGGCCAGCGCAATGACCATCAGGCCTTGTAGAGTTTTTTTCATCTTCAATCTTCTTTCATTTTCTTCATACTTGTGCACGAACATCAAAACCATAAAAGACCGTAGTCTGGTTCTTGGTCGTAATCATTGCAGCAAACTTACAAACACACTACGACACCACGCCAGGCTTATTTCCCCATGGCGTGGGCGATTAATTTGTTCTTTATGACTGGCAAGCGGTCCAGCAAGTTCAATCCCAGATCACGTATTGTACGCAAAGGCGTCAAATCAGATGCAAACAGGCGCGCCAGGCCATCTGTTGTAGCCAGCATCAGCATCACTTCTTCCTTACGCGCACGCTGGTAACGGCCCAGCAAACGGGCATCACCACAATCCCGGTGTGCTTCTTTTTCTTTGATCACTTTCAGCAAATCCACTACATCAGCAAACCCCAGATTCATGCCATGCCCCGCCAGCGGATGCACAGCGTGCGCTGCATCCCCCACCAGAGCAACCCGTGGCGCGATCATGCTGTGTGGCCGCATCAGGCGCAAAGGAAAAGCTTTGATCGCCTCTGGCAAAACTGGCTGCAAGGCACCAAGCACTTCACCGCAATATGGCATCAAACGCTCAACCAGAGCCGACAAGGGTTCACGCAATAAAGTCTCGGCCAGTGCATCAGGTGCCGACCATACCAGTGATACACGGTTACCCGGCAAAGGCAGCAAGGCGATAATACCCTGCTCTTGTACAAACCACTGATGAGCAACACCGTGATGCGGTTTGGTACATTCAAAATTGCTCACCACACCTTGCTGATGATACGACCGGTAATCAAGGCCAATATCGCAAGCACCACGCACCCACGACTGCGCGCCATCAGCACCAACGATCAGAGACGCACGTATGCTGCTGCCATCATCCAGCGCCACTTGCGCCGCATCAGGCTGCACCGATAAAGCCTGCGCCCACCCCTGCACCAGCGTCAGGCTTTGCGCAAACCGCAAAGCCGTATCCAGCGCCTGATTCAGATTTTTGTCTTCGATGATCCAGGCCAGCTCATTCACGTGCGCACCATAAGCATCAAAGCCCAGCCTGCCCGCATCAATACCACCACCCTGCACCTGCATGGCTGACACCGGGGCCAGCCGCGCCTGATCCAGTGCATCCCAGACCTTTAATGAAGACAGCAAATCATACGCCACATGGTTCAGCGCATATACCCGCACATCCCAGTCAGCAGTTAAACCGGGAGCCGAATTGGGAACAACTGCAGGCACTCCAGAACCAGGAGCGCACAACAAGTTCACACGCAACCCCGCCTGTGCAAAGCCCAAAGCAGCTGCTTTGCCGACAGCCCCATTACCAACGATACAAATATCGCAATCCCGCACCTGAGCAGACATCAGTCCCCCATCAAAAACCAGATAATGACCCATTATACGGGAAGCCCAACCTGCTGCCTGATGCGCCAGATCAAAGCCCCATCATAGAGAGGAGCACAGGTTTTTTCAGAAAAAGCTTGCAAACCGCACTCAACATGTCTATAATTCTTGGTCTTGGCCTGGTAGCTCAGTCGGTAGAGCAGAGGATTGAAAATCCTTGTGTCGGTGGTTCGATTCCGCCCCGGGCCACCAAGAAATAATTTTACAAAACGCCAATCTGCAAAGATTGGCGTTTTTGTTTGTGATTCATTTTTTCACAAGCAAACTATTACTTCTCCCAGCATAAGAGCAGTGGCAGGCGATGGGCAATACTATGTGATGGCAACAATCCTAAAACCATTTGGCAGCTCAGCGTTACAGATACGGGCTAGTATTTAACTGAGTAGATCATGTCCAAATAGTATTTTCAGAATATTACTTTTGCGAGCAAAAAAATGAAGAAACTTCCTTACATCGCCTTGTCAATGTCCCTTCTTGCAGGATGTGCAACCACCTCCAAGGATATTTCTGCGGTTTATATCTCGCCACTGCAATATTCAACCTACGACTGCGATCAGTTGGCAATGGAGGGGCAGCGTATTCAGGTAAGAGCCTCGCAAATGGGAGCTCGAATTGATCAAAGTGCAAGCAATGGCAATCTCGCAACTGCAGCGGCCGTCGTTATTTTCTGGCCAGCGGCATTTTTCACAGGTTCTGGCAACAAAGAGCAACAAGCGGAATTCGCCAGATTAAAAGGTGAAAAAGAAGCACTGGACCAAGCAGTGATTCAAAAAAAATGTTTTAACACCCCATCTCAATTGCCAACCCCTAACACGGCAAAAAATGTCCCTGAAGAGGCACCGGGCAAGAACTGAGAAGCTACCTTCACTTGCCCATCAATTTGCCTGGCATTCTCGACCATACTAGCCTGGCATGGGATATGCCAACCACGGTTGGATAATGCACAGGTATCGTATAAGATTGAAAATGCTTGTGTCGGTGGTTCGATTTCAATACTGTCCATCAAGGATCGGTATCATCAGCGCCCACTCTTGAGGTTGGCATTTTTGTTTGCGCGAGGATAAGATGCCTCAAAGTCCCCAACTATTACGACGTTTGCTGCGGGCGAAAGACCGGATGGATGGGGCTGCTCATGAGGACTGGCCCATCCACAAGCTGGCTGAGGTGAGTGCCGTATCGGCGGCGCACTTTGCTCGCGAATTCAAGAAGGCCTTTGGCCTGCCTCCCCATCGCTACCTGCTCACACGCCGTATCGAGCGGGCAAAAACTCTGTTGCGCGATACTGATCTGCCCGTTACCGAGATCGCACTCCAGACTGGCTGGACCAGTCTTGGCACTTTTGGACGCATCTTTCGTGATATTACTGGCGAAAGCCCGGGAGAGCTCAGGGAACGTGAACGCACACTTCCGCATGCGGGTGTGCATATCCCTGAGTGTGTCATGCGCAATGCGGCGCGTCCTGATCTCAATACAGCAGTTTTGGAGAAGCGGCGCATGGAAGCCGCTGGCAAACTGGAGCCTCAATCAAATCAGGAGGATATATGACTCAAGGCGTTAATGTGGCAGGTCTGTATGTGCATGATCAGGATGAAGCGCTGGTATTCTACGTCGGCAAGCTGGGGTTTCTCGTCCACACCGATGTTCGTAATGGCAGTTATCGCTGGCTAACAGTTCAGCATCCGGACCAGCCCTCTTTCCAGCTAGGCTTGTTCGTGCCAGGAGCACCCTTGCATGATGTGGCAACCGCACAAACCTTGCATGAGATGGTAGCAAAAGGTGCCATGCCGGCAAACGTACTCGTGGTGGATGACTGCCGCGCTGCCTATGAACGCTTGCGCAAATGCGGCGTTGAGTTCACGCAAGAGCCAGTGGACCGCTACGGCACCGTGGATGCAGGCTTTCGCGATCCGTCTGGCAATGGCTGGAAAATGATAGAAGCTGCATCCAAGCCACAAGCGGGGAAATCATCATGAACTTGAGCGATTGGATACGACAAAGTCACCGCTGGCTGTCTATCATTTTCACGCTGACGGTCATTGCCAATTTTGCGGCAAGAGCAATCAGCTCGGGTGAGCCGTCGCCGTGGATAACATATGCGCCTTTGCCTCCGCTATTTCTGATGTTATTTTCTGGCTTGTACATGTTTGCATTGCCTTATACGAGCAAGTGGCGCATCAGGTCACATACATAAGCTACTGCTTGAGTCACCAAGAAATGAAAAACCGCTCAACAAATTTCTTTGTTAAGCGGCTTTTCACATTAATCTGATTTTTCTTTTACTTTTACTGGCAAAAATCTAAGATTGGAAACACAGCAAATAAAATTGCAGCAATAGTCTTTACGGATCAGCAATCTCTGTTGTAGCTTATCGTTGTAGCTCAATGCTTTGGCATCAACAGAAAAGTAATTTTGCCAATTTCCTTCTTTTCATATCACCTTTGCTGATTTCGCATTTGTCGAAAACGAAAATTTATGACTCCTCAAAAAGCAAAAACCATTCTGGAATCTCTGGCACTCGGGATACACCCGGAAACTGGCGACGCTTTGCCAGATGAAGGCATTTTTAATCAACCCCAGATTATCCGTGCCCTGTTTCTTGCAGCCCAGGCGCTGGGCGCAGAAAAACAGGAAACGGAATTAGCAATGGCAAAATCCGCGAGTAATGAAAAGCAAAAATCACCGGCGGCAAATGCGGGAAAACCCTGGACTGCAATTGACGACACCGAACTACTGGCAGCATTTGATGCAGGAGCACAGGTAAGCGAAATCGCCAGGGAATTTGGGCGCTCAAAAGGATCAATCAACTCAAGGCTGGTACGTCTGGGGCGCTTACAGGAAGTGGATACAGCATCTGAAATCAATACAGACAGATCATGACATCCCCAAATCAATAATGCAGCCCATCTTGCGTCTCATCTGAATTCAAGGCCAGTTGCTCAAACCAGAGGAGCCTCACGTCAAGACCGCAGGACTCTCTTATCTGGCTAAGTACCTATGATCTTTTTCATCGATGCGCCTATCTTGCCGCCGCAATAATCATCACCATACTCTTCGCGCGCCTTGGTGGCCAGCTTGACCAGGGGCGGTAGTTCACTGACGCGTTGCGACAGGTTTGCAGTCATGGGAGCAGTTTTTTCAAGCAACTTTTTTATTTTGGGAAAGTGATCACCTAAAGTTGACCACAAAGTGGCTGTCACGATGTCTGCAATGCCTGCCTCCTTGCCGCCCAATAAAAATCCACTGCCAACCCGCAGGCCATGGCGTTTACCGGTTTCTTCCCATAGCGACATCCACTTTTGCAGTCTGGGAATGAATTCCTTCCAGCGTTTTTCAGTCCACATCTGCCGCCCACCATCCAGGGTGATTTCATCGATGACGTCATTGGCATCATTGACTATTTTCATGGTCATGGCGCGAAGTTCTGGTGTGGTTGGCATGAGACCTAGTGCTTCTCCAAGATACAGCACAATGGCGGGCATTTCAGCGATGGCGAATCTGGTTTTTTTGTCGATGAGTATGGGCGGCCCCATGAAGGGCACTGGCATATTTTTTATCGGCCCGCTCATGAGTTTCATGATAGCTGCATCGTCTGCTTCTACCCAGGTTTTTCCGGCGCATGCCAGGATAGCCCGCACAAACTGGCCTCGAAATGGTACCGACCAATAATACAATTCATACTCAGGAGCTTTTGAAATGCTCATGGCGCTATCCCTTTTTCAATACATTCATGCTTGCGACAAGAAACGTCCGTCACCGTATGCCATCCTCGATAATCGTCTCCTGACTGACGAGTGCTGTTTGCCTGTCATCCTCAGTGAGTCTGGTGGTTTTCCAGCTACCTCTGGCAAACCAGCAGATGGCGATGAGGGCGACCACGATATTCGTTACCGGAAATGACCACCACAAGCCCTGGGCATGGAGTTGCGTATGCTTGGATAATACATACGCCAGCGGAAACTGCACCATCCACTGTGACACCAGCGCGATGATCATGGCATTGAGCATATTGCCGGAGGCACGGAAAGCTGACACGATGCAAAGCTGCACACCTATACCACCCCAGGCCAGACACATGATGCGCAAGAAGTTGGCGGCTTCTGCAATGACTGCGGCATCATTGGGAATAAAAAAACTGACGATCAGAGGTGCCAGTGCATAGGCGATGACGCCCACCACGCTAAGCACGGCAAAGCCTATCAAGGTACCGAGCACCGTAATGCGTGATGCGCGTTCAATATTGCCGGCCCCGATATTTTGCCCCACCAATGTGGATATCGCCATCGAAATGCCCATGACAGGTATCGTGATGACTTGCAAAATATTTGCACCGACACCGTAAGCGGCAATCGTGACAGTTCCAAAACTGGACACCAGGAAGGACATGACGATCAAACCCAGACCACGCGTCGAGAGCTCGACCGAACCTGGCAAACCCAGGAAGAAAGCACGGCGGATATAGGCCGGGTCTGGTTTTAAAGCACGCCAATCCAGTTGTATGCCATGTCTGCCACGCAAGAAAATGATCATGCCTATCAAGGCCGCCAGCGCCTGTGTCACCAGGGTTGCATAGGCCGCGCCCATGACACCTAAAGGAGGAATGATCTGCCATCCATAGATGAACAAGGGGTCAAGCAAGAAGTTCAGCAGTACCGTTCCTGCGACGATATACAAGGGGATTTTGGTCTGGCCGACGCCACGCATCAGTGCCTGGAACATCGCATAAATGAATACAAAAATAATGCCTATGAAGGACACGTGCATGAAACCCAACGCGCCATCGTGAACTGCTGGCTCTACGCCCAACAGTGTCAGTAAATGCGGTGCCAGACTATACCCAATCAGGCCCAGTACCACCGAGCTGATAGCGACCATGACCATGGTCTGGGCAGCAACATGATTGACCATATCTTGCCGGCCTGCGCCCATATACTGTGCAGTGAGCGTCGCCCCTGCCATGGCAAGACCAGAACCCAGGGCAATAACAAGGAAAGTCACCGGGAAACTGATGGAAATCGCCGCGACTGCCGAGGCACCCAGCCGGCCCACCCAGAATGCATCGGTCAACTGATAACCAGTCTGCAAAATGTTGCCGAGGATAATGGGCAACGCCAGTGCCGCAAGTGCTTTGGTGATAGGGCCTTCCAGAAAAAGCTTTTGGCGTTCCACGCGATGTCCTTTATTGGCTTTAGTGGCTATAGTTTGCACTGACAAATAGTGCACATTGATATCCATTATGCGACGCCAGGAGTCAGATCAGTGTACGGCACCGAACATTTTTCTTTTTTAAGCCTCTCAACGCCTCTCAACGTCCCCTCCCGGCTTATACCCAAAGTACGCAATACATGCACTGCATATTCATAGTCGGAAAGATTCGTTTTACGGCACAAAACCAGCTCATATACTGGGCCGTCTGCCACTTGTCCATCAACATATATGAAAAAGAATCTGCATGTTCTCGCCCTCGCCGCCAGTGTCTTCCTCATGGGGAACGCTGTTGCCGAAACCAAAGAGGTAGTTATCGCTTATCAGGACATGGTCGTGCCCTGGCGCTATGCGCAGGAAACGCACAACCTGGAACAAAAGACCGGGTACAAGGTGACGTTTCGCAAGCTGGCGAGTGGTGCTGATGTTATCCGTGCGCTGGCCTCTGGTTCGGTACAGATAGGTGAAGCAGGGTCGGCACCGATAGCCTCGGGCTTGTCGCAGGGTTTGAACATACAGTTGTTCTGGATACTGGACAATATCAATGATGCCGAAGCACTGGTGGTGCGTAATGGCAGCAATGTCAAAACGCTGGCCGATCTGAATGGCAAGCGCATTGCCGTGCCGTTTGTGTCGACCTCGCATTTCCATACTCTGCTGGCACTGGAACATGCAAAAGTTGATGCGCGTGGCGTCAAGATTATTAACTTGCGTCCGCCAGAAATTGCTGCAGCGTGGGAGCGGGGTGATATTGATGCGACGTTCATCTGGGATCCTGTACTGGCCAAAGTGAAGAAGACCGGCAAGACCCTAATCTCTTCTGGTGAGATCGCCAAACAGACTGGCACGGCAACCTTTGATGGCATCGTGGTCAACAAGGATTTCGCCAAACAGAATGATGCATTCCTCACAGAGCTGGTGAAGCTATTGGCGGCCACGGATGCGGATTACCGCAACAACAAGGCAAACTGGAAAACAGATTCAGCGCAAATCAAGGCAGTCGCAAAATGGGCTGGTGCAGAGGCTGCGGAAGTGCCTGCCAGCCTGGCGTTGTATGAGTTTCCGACTTTGCAGCAACAGGCCTCAGCACAATGGCTGGGTGGTGGTGCGGCCAAATCACTGGCTGCTACAGCGGCTTTCCTGAAAAGCCAGGGCACTATACAGACGGTTTTGCCAGACTATAGCGTAGGAGTCAATGCCACATGGGTACGCAAAGCGGCAGCACAGTAATCACACCTGCGGCTCACAACGGCGGCCGGCTTGATATACGCCGGCTGTCGGTGCGCTTTGCCGGTACCGGGCCGGATGAAGCACTGGCCTTGTCCGACGTTAACCTGTCTATCGCCCCAGGAGAATTCGTCGTCGCGCTTGGCCCTTCAGGATGTGGCAAGACAACTTTGCTGAATTGCCTGGCCGGTTTCATACAGGCATCTGAGGGTGAACTCACGCTGGACGATGTGGCAATCAACGGCCCCAGCCCTGATGTGGGTGTGGTGTTTCAAAAGCATGCGCTGATGCCGTGGTTGAATGTGCTGGACAATGTCGCACTGGGATTGCGCTTTCGCGGTATCGCACGTGAGCAGCGTAATGCGCTTGCGCTGGATCAATTGCGTCTGGTCGGGCTGGAGCAATTTGCTACGTCCCCCGTTTATCAATTGTCTGGCGGCATGCAGCAGCGTGTAGGGATAGCCCGCGCCCTGGCAAATAATCCCCGTGTGCTGCTGATGGATGAACCGATGGGTGCGCTTGATGCCCTGACGCGTGAGGCAATACAAGAACTGCTGGTCAAAGTCTGGCAGCGTAGCGGCAAAACCATTTTCTTCATTACCCATAGTGTAGAAGAAGCGCTTTTTCTCGGTACGCGGGTAATCGTCATGTCGCCGCGCCCTGGCCGCATTGCCCAACAATTTGAGTTGCCATTTTCTGGCGAATATCTGGCCTCGGGCGATGCGCGTACAGTCAAATCTTCGCCTGACTTCATCGCATGGCGTGAACGTCTGCTGCAACTTGTGCATCATCCTGTCTAAAGATTTCCACATGCCACCACCATCCACCTCAGTTGCAACTCCTGATCACGCTTATACAGAAGTTACAAGGCGCGAGACTGTGCCATTATTGCCGATAGCAAAGGTGTACCCAAGGCCAGGCAGTGGCAAAACCCTGGGCGTGACTATCATCACCATCGCCGTACTGTTGTCAGGCTGGTGGTTCATCACGGCAAGAGCTTGGGTGGAACCCTTGTTCCTGCCTTCGCCAGCGGCTGTGTGGCTCGCTGCTCAACAGGCCTGGAGTGGCAATATACAAGGCGGGCTGCCATTGCTTCAACATCTGGCCTGGAGTTTGATACGCGTGTTTGGTGCATTCTTGTTAGCGGCTATCAGCGCAGTACCGCTGGGTTTATTGATGGGCACCAACCGCATCGTGCGCGGCATCTTTGATCCCATCCTCGAATTCTATAGACCGTTGCCACCACTGGCCTACCTGCCCTTGATCGTGATCTGGTTCGGCATTGACGAAACAGCCAAGATATTGCTGATCTACCTGGCCTGTTTTGCGCCTATCGCAGTAGCTACCCGCGCCGGTGTCATCAAGGTCGCATCAGAGCAATTGCATGCGGCATTATCGATGGGTGCAAGCCAGTGGCAACTATTGCGGCATGTGATCTTGCCAGCGGCGCTGCCTGATATTCTGACAGGCCTGAGGATAGCCATAGGTTTTGGCTGGACCACCCTGGTCGCGGCTGAAATGGTGGCAGCCACGGCTGGCGTGGGCCAGTTGGTATTGAACGCGTCCAGCTTCTTGCGCACTGATATCGTGATCATGGGCATCATCCTCATCGGCATCGTGGCCTACCTGTTCGATTTGCTCATGCGTCGCCTTGAACGCAAGCTGGTGCCATGGAAAGCGCATACCTAAACAGTTTCATCCAAAAATCAAACCACTAATCATATTTCTTCTGACACTTCTCACAATTAAAAGCCCGGCGCTTCTTATGCCCTAGATGTGCTTTCAGGAAAGGAATATGGCAACGTGGGCAAATTTTCCTGGTATGCGCAAGCCAGTGCTGTTTCAGGACGAAGGCTTTTTTCCATTCGAGAAATTCAAAACTATATTGTCTCGCCTGCGTAACCATGTCCGATAATTTTGCGCTTGATAAACTGCCCACAAGCCAAAGAGGATGCAGGCGGATTCTGAACAGGACTTCATTCTTGATAATATTACCGACGCCAGAAAAAATATCCTGTTCCAGCAAGGCATCACAGACAAACATAGACGGGTTGGCGCGTAATTTTTTGCGTGCGGCCGCAGCATCCCAATCATCTGACATGACATCGGCAGCCCAGTCATAATGGGTATTGATATCACCTTCAAGATATTTGATTGAACAGGTATAAAAATTAAGCTGCTGTCCATCCTTAAATAACAAAGACAGGCGCGGAACCGCGTCTTTTTGTTCATTGATGCGGTAACTGCCAAACATCAGGAGATGTATACGTACCGTAAAGTCCTCAAAAACGATCAGGAAGTGCTTGCCCCAGGTGCGCAGGTCTTTGATTTTTTGATTGCTCATGCGTGACATATCCATCTTCGCATTGCCATATGCTTTTTTCACGGTCTTGCCTGTAAAGCCGCTGGCATCTTCTTGCAAGATGCGGATGGATGGTCCTTCTGGCATGGCTGCTCCCTTTCAAGATTTTATTTATAAGGGGTCAGCTTGCTACATGCCAAGGATCTGAACTATAGGAAAGCTCTGAGAAAGGTGTAGGACGTTTTTTGAATGTGGAATCTATGCTTAGTTTTGAGATGCCGTGATTTGGCACAGTCCTACAATGCAACTGAAATAAATACCGATGCGACGAGAATTCGCTGCATCGGTCAATAATCATTTACGGTTGTGATTATTTCCAGAAAATATAATCCGCCTGGTAATTCACCGTCTGCTTGCTACCAGCACTACCCGCATCACAAGTGCTGGATGGTGCCACACCGCCTTTGGTTGCCACGCGCTGTATGTAAGTGACGCCTGTCATTGCGCCGCTGCCAGTTGCTGGGTTGGCTTTGACCAGTTGATAAGGGATATTGCCTGCGCCTGCCGGTGCAACTGCGACCTGGGTGGCGGTGACTTTGGAACCGTCCAGGTTTTCCCATGTCGCCGGTGGGCCATAGTATTTGCCAAGCTTGGTGCCACTGCGATCACTGAGTGTGGCGTCCGGGCCGACGAAGGCCCATTCAAACTGGCCTGCCATGTCTTTCTTGGCGCGGCATTCATAAGTGATCAAACCTGCGCCTACTGTCTGCATGGCGACTTTATTGCCTGCGGGCACCTTGACTGCATCTGGCAGGCTGTCTTGCGAGTAGGTGGCTGCCATAGGGCTCATGGAAGTGCAGCCCGCCAATAGTGCGCTGGCCAGCACAGTGGAAATGCCAACAGCGCGCGATGCGATAGTCAGAGTGTAGGCTTTCATTTAAGGCTCCTGTATGGTGGTTGGGGTATCAGTCTTTGATGACCAATATTTCAGATACGCAGGAGACTCATGAATGGATTCAACATTCTTTAAATAAATTAATCATTCACCAAAACTATTTGGCGGGATCAATTCTCCTCAGGCTGAATTTATTTCACTGTAAAATTGCCCACCATATATGCAAGTAGAAATCTGAGTATCAGGTTAGCAACTTTAAGAGAAAATCAGCATGAACAAAAATCCGGCGCAATCTGAAAAAGACTTGCGTGCCCTGCTCAGGGCAAATAAACAGACGCTCAAGGGCATGAAGCTGCCGCAAGCCTTGAACCTGATGAGCGCTTACTATCAGGACGTGAGCGACTACGACGTCATCGCTGCTGAAGGTGACGGCATGGTGGTGTATGACGACATTACCAATCGCGGGCGCGGTACGCGCTTTGAAATAGGTATCGTCCGTCTGTTTTGCCTGCCTTCAGATAAGGCCAGCACAGAGCCACAACCTGCTCTGCGTTTGCGGCTGCGCCTGTGCTACAAGTTTGACATGGATATTGCGACCAGCGTACTGGCGGAAGACACCTGGTCATATTACTGCTGGTCTGTCACCGGCCTGGCAGGAATGCTGGATAAACTGAAGGGCGAAACGGCTTATCAGGTTTTGCAAGACAAGCAGCCTGCCGAAGTCAATATCAGCCTTGAGGAAACGACTTATCTGCCCTCAAAAAAATATCCTGCAACTGATGCGCAGCAAAACTGGTGGGGTGTATGGGATGTGGACTAATAATCAGTAAAGGCGCAAGACTTTATTTTGATTTTGCCCGGATGATCTGGTTAAGACGAAAACCTTCGATATCGGTCTTGATCTGTATCCAGACCGGGAAATGGTCAGACATCTGGTAGCTGAATTGCTGCAATGTGTAATTCTTGCCTGGATATAGTTTGGAGATATTGGCCTCATCGACAAAAAAATCGACCACCCCGCCTGCATTGGTAAAATTCTCAGGCACGGTAGGCAAATGCAGTATCTGGTCATAACGCGCATTGCCTTTCAGATTAGACCCGCCTATGTTGCGCTTGCCTGCTTTTAACTGCACCAGCGGCTTGGGTATCTGCAAGCCACAATCTACCAGGGCTGCAAATAACTCATCCTTGATAGTAGGTGTATTAAAATCGCCAAACACGATGAGGTCATGGTCTTCTACATATTTACTCTCAAAGCGGCGCTTGATCCAGTTGCTGAATCGCTGTAATTCGTCACGGCGTGCGGCGGTGCTGTCACCCCATCTGGCATGCAGGGCCAGCGCCAAAAAATCAAAGTTACCGGCCCTGAATGAACACAAGTATGGTGCACGCCAGTAAGATTCTTTGGTGATCCATTCATCACCTTCCTTTACTCTTTGCGCTTCTACTTCAGCGGCAAGGCCAGTATGCGTCACAGCCCTTCTGTCATATAAAAAAGAGGTGCGTTCATCATTGCCACCGCGGTCATCTGACCAGTCTGAATACACTACGCGCCACGAGTCACCGAGATAAGTCATGACCTTGCCCAAGTCTTCGAGATTATTGCGCAATTCAACAACGGCGATCAGATCAAATTGGCCGAGGATTTCTGCGATGTAGTGGATTGATGCTTCATTGCGGGATTTCCGGCCAAATTCGCGGATATTCCAGGTGGCGATATTGATGGTCTCATCCAGCCTGGAGGAAGGTATTTCTGCCTCCTTGATGCTTTCTTTCAATACCAATAAACCTGCTGCGATCTCTGCAGATACTTTGCCGTGATGCATGATTACCCCCTTGAAAGCCGGACTATTTCAACTGGAACCAGGAACGGAAATGCGCATATCGGCGCTCATCATAACATCGCAAAATCGAGCAAAAAATATTTTTGAGACAAGTGTAACAATTGTAACTCTGTCATTACATCGTCATACACAACTTATATCGTCGCTCTTTTTTACCGAGAGACGCTCATGCTACCTACACGCACTCCAGAATATTTATTGGCATCTTCCCTGCTGGTCTTGCTCAGCGCCTGCGGTGGTAATAGCCTGCAGCCCTTACCTACCCTGAATGGCGACAAACCTTTGGTGGTTGCCCACCGTGGCGCATCTGGTTATTTGCCAGAAGAGACTTATGAAGCCTACGTGAAAGCGATTGACCTGGGTGCAGATGCGATAGAACCCGACCTGATTTCGACCAAAGATGGTGTACTGATTGCGCGTCATGATCCTAATCTGGCTTATAGCACCGATGTCGATAAACACCCTGAATTTGCTTCCAGAAAGAAAACCATAGACGTTGATGGTGAAACCCAAACCGGCTGGTTTGCCAGCGATTTTACTTTTGCAGAAATCAAGACTCTGGGTGGCATCTCCACCGATGCTGAGCGTCCGCAGCAATACAATGGCTTGTATAAAATCGTCAGCTTCCAGGAGATCATTGATCTGGTCAAAGCCAAGAGCAAAGAGACCGGCCGCACGATTGCCGTCTATCCTGAAACCAAGAACCCCAGCTATCACCGCGCACTTGGCTTGCCGCTGGAAGACAAGCTGATAGACCTCATCACCAAAGCAGGCTGGAATGATAAGACTGCGCCTATCTTCGTGCAGTCGTTTGAACCAGGCAGCCTGAAAGAATTGCGCAGGAAGGGCTTGAACGTCAAGCTGGTGCAATTGATCGATGCAGATGATGTTGATCTTAAAACCGGCGCTCTGACTTTTGCAGCACCTTACGACCGCCCTTATGACTGGGCCATGGCAGGTGACAAGCGCCTGTTCAGTGACATGGTGACACCTGCTGGACTGGCCGAGATCAAAACTTATGCCGATGGCATAGGCCCATGGAAGCGTTATATCGTCAGCGTCAAGGGGACCGTGGGTGCTGATGGCAAACTGGTCGATGTGAATGGCGATGGCAAGATCAATGAAACTGATGCCACTACCTTGGCGCCCACCAGCCTGATCAGCGATGCGCATAAGGCTGGCCTGCTGGTACATCCTTACACTTTCCGTAATGAAAAGCGCCGCCTGGCAGCCAACTACAATGGTGACCCTAAGGCAGAATACCTGCAATTTTTCCGTCTCGGGATCGATGGCATGTTCTCTGATTTTGCCGACACCGCACTTGCTGCACGTGCAGATTATCTGAAAGAAACAGGCCGCTGATTTATTTCATCAGCATCTTGTATTTCATGCGTGAAGTATCTTCACTTCACGCATGAGCTTACAGATGAATGGCTGGCTTACAGTCCTTTAGCCAGAGTCCCCAGCCGGGTAATATCATTGACGAGAAAAGCCGGTACACAGGGGATATGCTCTGCCGGTTTGACCGGACAATCCATGCGGTCCAACAATGTGCCTGCACCGCGTCTGGTCATGGCCTGGAAGGCTGAATCAGTATTCCCATAAGGCACGGTCGTGTCATCACGGCCATGGAAGAATGAGATAGGTGATTGCGGCGTCCAGTCATTGACATTACTTTGCGCGATGATGGCGGCATCATCATCGTTGAGGAAATTGTCGAGGAAAGCAGGGTCAAATACGATATCGCTATTGCTGCCCAATGCAGATGACAGCAAGAGGTTGCGCACATTGGCCCTGTCATTCGCACCGAGTTTTTTCAAGAAACCGGGGCTGATAAGCGCGCCGACGATAGGATTCTCTTTGCGTACCGCATCAAGCATCGCGTTCAGCGTCAGCACTACATCGTAAGGCCCGGCACCGATATAGGTGCTGACAGGCAAAGCACCTGCCCTGTTTTGCGTCAGGTAACGCAGCGTTGCCATGCTCGCATACGCGCCTTCTGAATAGCCGGTTAAAAACACCTGGCCATTGTCAGCAATGGACTGGGTCTGCCGCCAGCGCGCAGTGGCCGTCATAAAATCAGCCACTGAAAGCGCAGTCGGTGTTGCCAGCAGATAAGGATGTGGCAGCCCCCTGGTCACACCATAGCCGACATAATCAGTGGCACTGACCAGATAACCCATGGAGGCGAACAGCACTGCCGGTTCATCTGCAGTGGCATGGTTGCTCGGCGCCTCAGCATTGGTTTTGATGGTTGCATGCTGGTAACTGAGTACCGGGCTGGCCAGGCTACCCGTCTTGCGCGGGATAGCCGCCAGACCAGAGGCCACCACGCTGCGGCCACCAGTGTCCGTCGTGGTGTATGTGATCTTGTAGGTGTCAACTGCATACAAAGGCTTGATCACTGCTGTCACTTCTTTTGGCAAGGCAGCAGTCACATCAGCAAGGCTGATGGTTTTGATAAAGGTGGCAGTATCGAAATGCCCGGGGCCAGGTGGATTAAGCACATCTGGCGTAGTGACAACGGGGGTGGTCACCGGGCTGGACGAAGAGCCGCCGCCGCATGCCGTTACTACCAGGCACGCAGCAAGACCGAGGATGGTCCCAGCCGATGTGTGTTTTAGTAAATCAAATTTCATATTTTCTCCCATTATTGCTGAGGATATGTTTGCCCCCTATGAGGGCATCAGCCATTACCATGCTGGCATGCTTCGTAGATGTCTTAACTAAAAGCAAGCGTCTGCACGCGGTCTTAAAAACAGGCACATCTACCTATAACGGCAAAAAGCGGAATCGGATGACAACAAGCAAGAAGAGACAAGCAGAATGATCGCAATCTTATTTCAATGCCATCACTTCATGGTTTTGATCTATCCAATTTGGTCGATTCGTTGACAGCGGCAATCATTCGATTCGAAGGACTATCTTGCACTGACAGTACATTGGTACCGGGATTGACAATTGCAATCGATTTTTCTGATTTTTCTGAGGTTTCTATGGCTGTCACGGGAATTGCAGCAATTTTGTTCCCTTTTTCTATTGACTTTGATTGAGTCTGGCTGGGGTGCATACCTGCCACAATTTTAGTCTCTATCGATTTAATCCAGTTTGGCGCTTCTTTATCTGTCAGTTTTGTAATTTGATTATTTTCAATTTTCAGGTAGGTGACTGGCATCGCGCCGGAGTTGTCACGTATCAGGGTTTTGTCACAAATTGCGACGGCCCCGACCAGGTTTTCCTGACTTTCTGTATATCGCCTGCGGATAACATCCTCATCAATATGATGTCCCCCCTTTGATACACGGTTGGCGACCCGCTCTACATTGACATCGGCACTGTTTAGTCCTACGTAACGCAATTGCACCTGAAAGCCTGCAGCTTTGGCTTCTTCCATACGTCTGAGTATGCCATTGCCGGTAAGCGTGGTTTCCATCGTAAAAGACGTCTTTGCTGCCAGAGCTTGCTTGAACTGGTGTATTGCTTCACGGCCTGCGGCGACATCAACAGCACGCGGGTCTTGAGGGTTGATGACGCGGGCGATGGCATCGGGGTCTATGTGTTTGCTGATCTTGCTGCCTGAGTCGATTTCGCGCAAAGTGGATTTGCCCGAACCATTCGTGCCGCCATAAAACAGGGCGATGGGGCGCTCACTCATGTTACGACTTTTCTACCGGTACATCATGCACACGCGTGATGACACCATCAGGAGTACGCCTGACCAGATAACCTTGCTCATCGACATAACTGATGGTCTCAGTCTCGTTGAGTTTTTTGATATGCTCTGCAAACTTCTTGTCCAGTTCCAGCTCGTGCAGATCATCTTCGCTCAATTTGTTTTCCTGATTCGACTGGCTCATTTTTATTCCCGATGACGGCAAAGAAAGTGGAAAATCTTTACTTCAAATTTTGATTCTAGTCGCTTGGTAGCGAAAGAATAAATGAAGTTGCAATATGTTACGCGCTGGCTTTCGCTGGATTTAAGGCATAGCCAAGGTACAAATGCAGAAATACAAATGTAAAAAATTCCTTGCCAAAACCAAAATCCATCAGCTACTATCAAACCCTCACCTCAACCAACATCATCTGAAAGGAGATAAACATGCGACTACTACCAAACCTCTCTCCTTCATTGGGTCTGGTTTTCTACTGCCTGCATTAATTCGTATTTTAGTGTACGCATTTTAGTGCGCGTATTTCATCACGCTGCTAATACAGCGTACGCGTCTGCAAGCATTTCATCTTAGCCTTCATCTTTTCAGCATCTGCTGGTGATTTGATACGTCTATACCAGCGCCCAATTCCTAAAAAATATTATTTGGAATTCCTCTATGGGCAATTTTATTCAACAATTGTCTGAGCGCGTATCTGTGATCGCCTCAGACTGCTTGTGGCTTGAAGACAGCGCGATACAGCAACTCAAGACTACAGCACAATTAACACATATGGTCAGCGTAGTGGGTCTGCCTGATTTGCACCTGGGCCGTGGCTACCCTGTGGGTGCCGCATTTTTATCACAAGACCATTTCTACCCTGCCCTGGTTGGCAACGACATAGGCTGCGGCATGAGCCTGTACCAGACTGACCTGGCAATCAACAAGGTCAAGCTGGATAAACTCGACAAGCAAATCGGCAATCTTGATGAACCTGTCGATGAAGATGAATGGCAGCAATTGCTCAGCCTTGATCCTGATCTGGCTGCAAAAAAACAGGCCGTCGCAGATGGCTTGCTGGCAGCGGGACTGGATTTACTGCAAATGCGCTCACTCGGTACTATCGGTGGTGGCAATCATTTTGCCGAATTACAAATCACTGACAGAGTCGATGATGCAGCCAGCTACAACGCAGCAAACTTGCATGTGAAACGTGTGCAATTGCTGGTGCATAGCGGCTCGCGTGGTCTGGGGCAATTCATCTTGCGTCAGCATATCGATGCGCATAGTCACGCTGGTCTCGCAAGTGACAGCGAAGCAGCGACAGACTACTTGCGCAAGCATGATGCCGCGCTGGAGTATGCCACACTGAACCGCACCATGATCGCTGCCCGTATCTTGCGCCGCCTGCGTTGTCATGGCGAATTGATACTCGACGTGCATCACAATCTCGTCACCCCTGTAAAAGCGGATGGCAAGAGTTTGTGGTTGCATCGCAAAGGTGCCAGCCCCAGTGATCAGGGCATGGTGATGTTGCCGGGTTCACGCGGTGATTACAGCTATCTGCTGCAACCCAAAATAGAGAATGGCGTAGCCAGTTTGCATTCACTGGCGCATGGTGCAGGTCGCAAATGGCAGCGTACTGATTGCAAGGACAGATTGTTTAAACTGGCGACACCAGATCAATTGAGCCGCACAGAATTTGGCAGTCGCGTGATTTGTGCTGACCGTGCCCTGATTTATGAAGAGGCACCGCAAGCCTACAAAAATCTTGATAGCGTACTTGATTGCTTGCTGGGTGCCGATCTGGTCACCGTCATCGCCCGCAGCAAACCCCTGCTAACCTACAAAACACGTGGGGAGTGCTGCTGATGCTGCATCTACAAATCACCGCGAATACCGGCCCGGCAGAATGTTGTCTGGCTGTTGCCAAGGCTTTGCAAGTCTTCAATAAAGAAGCGGCCAAAGCAGGTGTCACTGCGCGCATCATTGAACAAGTCGATGGCCCGTATGCTGGCAGCCTGCGCTCTGCCTTGCTGGAATTGACAGCTGATAAAAATGAAGATGCCGCGCAAAATCTGGCGCAGGCGTGGGAAGGCAGCCTGCTATGGATCTGCAATAGCCCTTACCGGCTGGGCCATAAACGCAAAAACTGGTTTTTGGGTTGCAAAGTATTTCAGGCTGGCAGCACCATGCCGGAGAGTGAAATACGTTATGAAGCTACACGAGCATCCGGCCCCGGCGGCCAGCATGTCAACAAGACTGACAGTGCCATACGCGCCACGCATATTGCAACAGGCATTTCAGTCAAGGTACAGACTGAGCGCAGCCAGCACGCCAACAAGCGCCTGGCCGCACAACTGCTAAGCAGCAAACTGGAAGAATTGCATGCTGCCAAAGAACGTGACAGCAAGGCCGAGAGGCGCATGCAACATCACGATACAGAAAGGGGAAATGCCAGACGCATATTTGTGGGCATGGATTTCAAGGAACAAAAAGCTTAACGCCCTTTTGTGACAGGTTTTTTGAAGGCCTGCTTTGCGATTGCCGCACCAGCACCGCTGCCGCTATCGGTGGCGGTGCTTTGTGTGGTCGTGACTGGCAAATCAGGTTTGCAAGTCAGCAAGGCAAAGGTCGCCTGTAATTCTTTTTTAAGGGTTTTCAACTGACGCATGTGCGCGTCTATCTGTGCCATCTTGTTCATTAATTGCTGCTCTATATCGGCACGGCCAAACTTGCCCTCTGCCAGACGCGGCAAAATGTTTTGTATTTCCGCCAGAGAAAATCCCAATGCCTGCGCACCACGGACAAAGCGCAGGGTTTGTACATCGGCATCAACATATTTGCGGTAACCATTACCCTGACGCGGGGCGGGCTTGATGATGCCCTGTTTTTCGTAATAGCGCACGGTGTCGGTCGATACTTCGCAGAGTCCTGCAAACTGGCTGATGTTCATAGACTACTCCAGATTCAAATCTTTCTTGACTATGGAGTGTAGTCCAAGCTTTAGGCTGGATACAAGACCCAATACAAGATCAAATAATTTCGCTTTGCAGCAAAAGCCCTTGCAAAGTGATTATTGCTTGACTGCGCTAGCAGCTTGCGAAATGATGAGAGCCTTGCTTAAAAAAGGCAAACAAATATAACAATGGGCATGCCAAAGACTGACCCAGATGGAGACAAGATGAATAAAATATTGAAACGCACGACCATAGGTCTGGCGGTAGTACTGGTTGTGGGCGCAACGGTCGGATATCTGAAACTGCGCAGTTCCGGCCATCCACAAATCGATGGCGAAATGCAATTGGCTGGTTTGACTGCTCCAGTCAAAGTCTTGCGCGATGAGCTGGGCATACCCTATATTTTTGCCAGCAATACACCTGACCTGTTACGTGCCCAGGGTTTTGTGACTGCACAAAACCGGCTAATGCAGATGGAATTATTCCGCGCTACCTGGCGTGGTGAATTGTCAGCTATCCTGGGTGCCGAGACCGTGCCCAGCGACATACGCATGCGGGTACTCGGCATACACCGCAACGGCATGAAACATGCAGAAAAACTCAGCCCTGAATCACGGGCCTTCTTTCAACATTATGTCGATGGCATCAATGCCTATATCAAATCTTATCCCGGTGAACATCCCGTAGAACTCAAGGCCATCGGTCTGGTGCCGCAAGCCTGGACAGTGGCTGACCTGGTAGCGCTGGTGCATTACATCCATTACACCCATTCGACCAATTTCAAGGCAGAAGTCATCGCGCAAAAACTCATTGATCATCTGGGCATGGAAAAGGCGCGCGAGATTTTCCCGCTGACGGTGAATCCTGACTGGAAGACTGCGCCCGCGACAGCCATTACGCAAGCAGAAAATCAGCAGGTGCAATCTGCACAATCCGCGCAATTGAACCTTGCCTGGAGTGATTTGAATATCGCACCAGAGACTTTGAATCATCAGGGTCTGGGTTCAAACAATTGGGCCGTTGGCCCATCGCGCTCGCAATCAGGCAAGGCCATGGTGGCGAATGACCCACATCTGGACAACCGTATCTTACCTGGCACCTGGCACCCGGTAGGTTTGTTTACGCCTGAGATACAGGCGGTAGGTGCAGCGATACCCGGTATGCCTGGCATTATGGTGGGACGCAACAAACATGTGGCTTTTGGTGTCACGAATGCTTATGGCGATGTGCAGGATTTGTATGTGGAAAGCCTGGACCCGGCCAACAAAGATCATTACATGGACGGTGGCCGCAGCGTGCCATTCACGGTCATCACTGAAAACATACGCATCAAGGACAAGAGCGCCACAGGTGGCTACCGGGATCAAGCATTGGTCATACGCTATACCAAACGTGGGCCAGTGATTACCGATCACCCCGGCCTTGGCCCCAAGGGCGACAAGCTGCTGGTCTTGCGTTCTACCGATGCCGAAGTATTGACACCGCAAATCGGCATAGAGGGCATGCTGACTTCCGCCAATGCCGCTGACTTTGACAAGCAAGTACAGAAGATCGATTTGATGATGTTCAATTTTGTCTTTGGTGATGACCAGGGAACTATCGCTCACCGTGCCACTGGTGCGGTGCCGATACGCTCAGGCGCTGACGGCGGCTTCCCGCGCCTGCCACCGATAGATGGTAGTGATGACTGGACAGGCTTTATTCCCAAGGACAAGATGCCCGGCATGACTAATCCGGCACGTGCCTGGGTAGGCACCGCCAACCACGATACCCGGCCTGAAGATTTCCCCTGGTATTACACCAATTATGTCTCGCCGAATTATCGCTATACCCGCATAGGACAGGTACTCGGTGCGGCACAAAAAATGACGGTGGAAGATCACTGGAAACTCATGCATGACAGCCGCAACCTGCAGTCAGATGCCTTGCGCCCTGAACTTATTGCTACGCTGGAAAATGATACTGCAAACAAAGACCTGGCTGCCATACTCAAGGCCTGGGATGGCAGGGACGATGCGGCCCTTGCTGCCCCGCTGGTCTATCAGGCACTGTACCGCGAAGTCGTGATAGGTACTTTCAGTGATGAACTGGGCGACGATGTCGCCAAAGACATGCTATCGACCTGGTATTTCTGGCAGCAGCGTTTTGATACCCTGCTGGCCAAGCCGGACTCCATCTGGTTTGACGACGTGCGCACCAAGGACAAGCGTGAAACCCTGGCCGACGTGATACGTGCTGCCGCACCACGCGCCCGGGCAGAGATAGAAGCCTTGCAAGGTAAAGATACAAGCCGATGGCGCTGGGGCAAGGCGCATACCGTACGCTTTGTCAGCCCCTTGCGCCGTAATGGTGCGGGACAGGAATTGCTGGGTGGCTTTACTGTTGAACGCTCGGGCAGTGGCGAAACTGTCAGCCGTGGCGTCTATGATTTCCAGAAACCCTACGAATCTAACTTTTTCGCCTCCATGCAAGTCATCATGGACTTTGGTGACAATGAAAAGATAGAAGCGGCAATGGCCGGTGGTGTCAATGAAAGGCATTTCCAGAAGCACCAGAATGACATGGCCAAACTGTGGGCAAAAGATGAACGCCGCCCGTGGTGGTTTGCGCCTGACAAAGTGGAAGCCAATGCCAGACACAGGCAAACCCTGAAACCTTAAGACAGAAATGGCAGCCTGATCGCTGCCATTTTTTTCTATTTTTAGTCTTTCAAATCAAAACTGACCTGTCGCTCACGCAAGGCTTTGGCATGGCGGTGACGTGCCCGCAAGCGGGGGTTGGTAACCACACTCCCTACTGTCTCACCCACCACCATGGCAATGCCCAGTATAGGTAACACCAGCATCAGGCCGGCGATACCAGCCAGCTCGCCACCGACGAAAATCATCAATACTGAAATAAGCGGATGCATGTGCAGGCTACGGCCCAGGGTCATGGGCATGAAAATAAAATCGTCGAGCAAACGTACGGTGATGAAAACAGTAATCGCGCCATAAGCCAGCAAGGGAGTATCAGGCGCATCGGTAGCCGCCACCAGTACCACCATGATGCAACCCAGTACAGAACCAACAAAAGGCACCCATGCGAGAATGGCGGATATCAGCGCCAGTGTGAATGGTGCTGATATACCTATAGACCACAGTCCCAGCGCTAGTATGAGGGTATCGATTACCGTCAGTTTCAACAAGCCCTGAAAGTAACGGCGCGCAGTCTGGCCAATTTCATGCATGAGAAACAGGGTTTCTTCAAAAAAAGCATTCGGCACAGCGCGTGCCAGAAATTGCTTGAACTTGCGGCCATCACGCAAGAAAAAGAAAGTCAGAAAAGGAGTCAGGAAAACCGCCGGCAATACTCCCGCCATGGAAACCAGGATGTTGGCGACATATTGCTGGGCAAAATTATCGGTGTTACTCGCCATCCATGCATTCACTGATTCGCTCGCATGTGCCTTACGGAGTATAGAAAAATTCTCTTCCATGGTCTGCATGGAATTGTGCACGAAACGTATTCCGCCATCGACATAATGCGCGAACATGTCTTGCAAAGATCCTGCACGCAAAGTGAATTTATTAATGATGTAGGCCAGTGCCAAAGCCAATGCAATAAAAAAAATACCACCAACAAAAGTAGCTGCCAACTCACGCGGCAAACCCAGCAGGCTCAGGCGCGCCACTGCAGGCACGAGGATGTAATACAGTATCATTGCAAACATGAACGGTATCAGCAGCCACAAGACCTTGGGCAATAAAAATAGCAGCGCGCAAGTCGATGCAAGTACACATAGCCAGACAATGGGGCCAGATTGACGCTGGTTCACAAGGCCTCACTACGCGAAACATCATCGAGGGAATCACGCAGGCGGCGGCTGTTCAGGCGTGCCAGTTCCAGCGAGATCTTGTAACCGATGACGGCATTGGTTTCAAGTAAAGAGCTGAAGTCAGCACGGAAAAATACAGCCACCTCACAATTCTCTGCCGCCTTGGCCTGCGCGCTGCGCGGAGAATTATCCAGCAAGGCTACATCACCAAAAAAATTACCCTCGGTCAGATTGGCAATGAACTCATCACCATGCTCGCGCCTGCGGTTAATGCTCACGACACCAGACAGGATGATGTACAAGGCCTGCCCTTCCTCGCCCTCATCGAAGATGATTTCGTTGGCAAGATACTGCCGGTCGTGCAACATGCCATCAATGATTTTCAGCTCACGCGGACTCAGGGTGGCGAACAATGACATACCTGATAAGCGTTGCAGGCGATAAGAGGCAGGAGGTTGCCTTATCCAGGTAAGTGTCATGTGCGTCCTTTATTATTGATAGCAGAGCAATCCACAATTATGCTGTACCCGGCGGCCCTTGCCCATGAAAATCTCATGCGTGGTACCCAGGAGTTACACTAAAAACGTAGATATTAGCACCACAAATCCCGCAAAGACACTCTCACATTTGTTTTCCGCGCCCTAGCACCACATTTGCAATCTGTCTCAGAATGGCAGGATGTCAAGCACACATACAGGCTGGGTTCAGGATGCATGTGTGTATGAACAAGCAACAACCGGGCGATTAAAGTACGGTTTTCATCAGCAGATCTGGGTTCTCAATGATTCAGCACTGGTGCAGATCATCTGTCCACCATGGCCATTCTCTCTTTGTTGTAACGCTCGCCTGCCACAGTGTGCATTGCCATGCCCAGGGCTTGCATGTCCGTATTGTCGAGCACTACTTCGCTGGCACGCAGATTTTCTTCCAGGTACTTCACCCGTTTGGTACCTGGAATGGCGACAATATCCTGCCCCTGATGCATGACCCAGGCCAGGGCTAATTGAGCGGGGCTGATATTTTTTGTCCTGGCAATTGCCGTGACCTGGTCGGCTGCCTGCATATTGCGATCAAAGTTCTCACCCTGCAAACGCGGATCAAGATGGCGGAAATCCGTCGCAGGATAAGCTTCAGCGCGTAGTGCGCTACCGCTGAGAAATCCGCGTCCCAGAGGGCTGAATGGCACCAGGCCTATACCCAGTTCACGCAAGAGTGGCAAAATCTCGTCTTCCAGATTGCGCTCCCATAAGGAATATTCACTCTGCAATGCACTGATGGGATGGACAGCATGTGCGCGGCGTATGGTATTGACGCCCGCTTCTGACAAGCCCAGGAAGCGCACTTTGCCCTGCTGTACCAAATCAGCCATGCAGCCTATGACTTCTTCTATCGGGATAGCAGGATCTACCCTGTGCTGATACAAAAGATCAATGTAATCCGTACCCAGTCTTTGCAAAGAGCCTTCCACTGCCTGGCGTATATGTTTGGGGTGGCTGTCCAGGCCAGTTATTTGATTGTTTTCTATCTTGAAGCCAAACTTCGTGGCGAGTACGACCTTACTGCGTCTGCCCTGCAAGGCTTTGCCCAGCAAAACTTCGTTGGCATAAGGGCCGTATTGTTCTGCCGTATCAAAAAAATTCAAACCCAGTTCCAGCGCCCTGTGGATGGTGGCTATGCTTTCATTTTCGTCGGCAGCACCATAGGCTGTACTCATGCCCATACATCCCAGTCCCAGCTCAGAGACGAGCAAACCCTGTTGCCCCAGTTTACGAATTTTCATCATTTGATTCCATTTCTTAAATTCAAAGTTCGCATCAACACAGCGAGATTCCACTCACGCTGATTTGCCAGCACGGCGATCAAGATCATGGCCATGCCCAGCAATTGCACGGCACTTAAGACCGTAGAAAAAAAACACACATCAACCAGCAAGGCCACCAGCGGATAAATAAAGGACAAGGTAGCAATACTCGTTGCTGGCAACTTTTGAAAAGCATCGTACATGAGTTTATACATCAGCCCGGTATGGACGAAGCCCAGCAACAATAAACTGCCCCAGCTTTGCCATTGCCAGCTCCAGCCAGATAAATCTGCCATTGGCGCCAGCACCACGGCGCCAAGCAGTAATTGCACACTGGCGATCTGCGCCGGGGCTATGCCTTGCAACTTGCGCGTCGCCAGGGTAGCGAAGGCATACAGTAAGGCTGCCAGCAAAGCCAGCCCGGCACCTGCCAGGGCCTGGCTAACATGTCCGTCGGCACTGCGCAGGAAATCATGCCGGATATCCAGACCCGAACTGAACACCACGCCAGCAAAGGCCACCAGCAGGAATGGCAGTTTACGCCAGAGTTGCCCATCTCTTTGCATCATGGCCAGCAGGATCAGTAAAAAGAAGGGTTGCACGTGATAGACCACCGTGGCGATTGAAATACTGCTAAGCCTGTAGGCAGAAAACAGGCATAACCAGTTGATGATGAGGGCTGCGGCTCCTAACAATAGCCACTTCACTTGACTGGCATTCAAGTTTTGCCAGCCGCCTTGCCAGTACAGCAAGGCCAGCAGGCTGAGGCCACCAATCAGGCAGCGTAATAAAACCACCGTCATTGCTGGCTGCCCGCTGGCCATTACGAACAGGCCTATGGTGCCGGACAATGTCATTGCCGCTACCATTTGCCATTTGCCGGAGTTTCCAGAGCTTTCCAAATTGCTGTTCATCGTATCCGCCTGCTTCTGATTGAATAGCTTCCATTATCGACAAGCTGACACTCTTCAACAATACGCATAAAATACAAATGATTATTGCTCTACAGGCATAAATAAAAGGACATGCGTGATGGAAATGCTTAATGAAATGGCGATCTTTGCCCAGGTAGTGGAAACTGGCAGTTTTTCGGCGGCTGCCCGGCAACTGGGTGTGAATACCTCAGCCATCAGCCGCCATATCACGCGGTTGGAAGCGCATATGGGTGGCAGATTAATGCAAAGAACCACGCGTTCATTTGCCCTGACCGAACTGGGGCAGGAGGTGCTGACAGGCAGCATGCGCATCTTGCAGGCAGCACGCGAAACCCATGCGCTGGCGGGCACTTACAGCCTGCATCCCAGCGGCGTGATACGCGTGACTGCTCCAGTCGTATTTGGTGAAGTCTGGCTGGCCCCCTTGCTACCGGGTTTTCTGGATGCCTATCCCGATGTGTCTGTGCGCCTGACGCTGATAGACAATACCCTGGACCTTATCGATGAAGGCGTGGATCTGGCGATACGCATTTCTCGCGAACTATCCCCCGGTCTGGCAGCCCGGCCATTGGGTAAGATGCGTTATGTACTGGTGGCGACTCCAGATTATCTGCAGCTATCTGGCCGTCCCACTGAGCCAGATGAGTTAACTGCACATCGCTGTATTTATCTGGGCTATGGCAGCTTTGGTGACCACTGGAGCATGCAAAAGGGCAAGCAGCAATGCAATGTGCAAATCCCGGCGCGACTGACCATCAACAATAGTTCAGCCATACTTGCTGCCACCCTGGCTGGTGGTGGCATAGGCCTGGTCCCGGACTTTACCGCACATGCTGCCATCGCCGCGAAACAGGTGGAAGTTGTTTTACCGGATTGGGAATTTTGCGCACCTTATACGGGCAATATTTATGCTGTTTACACACCCGGTAAACATCTGGCCCTGAAGATCAGGGTCTTCATCGATTATTTGCTACAGGCACAAAACTCATCGGCATCATAAGCAAAGTCATCATGCGCATTTCAACTATCCAATCTTGATTTTTTTCATAGGTCAATAACGCATAAGGTAAGCTGGATTTGTTCGTGTACGCGCATAAGGAGCAATGTAATACTGATTTTTCAAATTATTTTGATATATCAGGTTTGCCATGCCTTTTGCTCTCCACAGCCGCGTTACACCTACTTCTTCGTCAGATCAGCAAGAAGATGCCCTGGCTATCGCCAGCGCTTTGGCTGATCAACTGGCCGGTACCGCCGTAGCACGTGACCGCGCTGGCGGGCATGCGCAACAAGAGCGCGAATGGATACGTGCCTCGGGCTTGCTGACACTTTCCATCCCGATAGAATTTGGTGGCCAGGGTGCGGACTGGTCACTGGTGTTTCAGGTCATACGCCTGCTGGCCAAGGCCGACAGCGCGCTGGCTCATGTGTTCGCTTTCCACCACTTGCAACTCGCTGGCATACAGCTGTATGGCAATGCTCAACAACAGCGCCGTTTGCTGGCAGCGACGGTAGAACAAAGATTTTTCTGGGGTAATGCCCTTAACCCTCTAGACAAGCGTACTACAGCGACGAAGACAGATGGTGGCTATATCCTGAATGGCATCAAGAGTTTTTCATCTGGCTCTGTGGGTGCGGAATGGCTGACGATCTCGGCCTGGGATGAACAGACTCAAAGTGCCCTGATCGCCGCAGTGCCAACAACGCAAAAAGGTATCTCGGTACAAGCTGACTGGGATGCCTTTGGTCAAAAACAGACGGATAGTGGCAATGTGCATTTTGAAAATGTCTTCCTGCCTGCCGATCTGGTATTGCAAGCGCCAGCAACACTGCCCACTGCGCAGGCAACATTGCGCTCGCAAGTTGCCCAGCTCATCATGACGAATCTGTATCTGGGCATAGGCCTGGGTGCCTTTGATGCGGCCCGCCAATACACGCAAGAACAGGCCAGGGCATGGTTTGCTGCGGGCGTGGATAAAGCCACGGATGACCCTTTCATACAACACCGCTATGGCGAACTGTGGTTGCTGTTACGCCCGGCAGTTGCCCTGGCAGACCAGGCAGCAGCTAGTCTGGAAAAAGCTTTTCGCCAGGGCCCGCTGGTCACCGCAGAAACCCGCGGTGAACTCGCAATTGCAGTGGCAGAAGCAAAATGCCTGGCGCATCGCGCTGGCATAGAAGTCAGCTCGCAAATGTTTGAACTGACTGGTGCCCGCTCCACGTCTGCACGCTATGGCTATGACAGGTTCTGGCGCAATGTAAGGGTACATACCCTGCATGATCCCATCGATTACAAATTGCGTGACCTGGGCCGCTATGTGTTGAATGGCAGCCTTCCTGAACCTACGGCATATTCTTGATCGGCAATAAACGTGAGCACACCTATTATACAAATACAATCTGTCAGCAAGGCTTTTGCTCTGCCGGATGGCAAGACTTTTCATGCAGTCAAATCTGTCAGTCTCGATATTGAACAAGGCGATATCTTTGGCCTGATAGGCAAGAGTGGCGCGGGTAAATCAACCTTGCTGCGCCTGATCAATTTGCTCGAACGTCCAGATAGCGGCACAGTCACCGTCGCCGGGCAGGAACTGACCAGACTGGGCAAGAAAGAATTGCGCGTCGCCAGGCAAAACATAGGCATGATTTTCCAGCAATTCAATCTCTTGCAAAACGCCAGCGTATTTGAAAATGTCGCTTTCGCTTTGAGGATACACACGAAGCAAAGCAGGCATGAAATCGCCGCGCGTGTTGCTGAATGCCTGGACATCGTTGGTCTTTCCAATAAGTCAGACAGTTATCCAGCCCAATTATCCGGCGGACAAAAACAACGCGTGGCGATTGCCCGTGCGCTGGCCAGCAAACCCAATGTGGTCTTGTGCGATGAACCCACCTCGGCACTGGATGCAGAAACCACACGCGAAGTGCTGGATACCCTGCGTGATATCAACCAGCGCCTGGGCGTCACTATCGTCATCGTCAGCCATGAACTGTCTGTGCTCAGTACCATCTGCAATAAGGTAGCCGTTATCGAAGACGGTGAAATTGCCGAGAGTTTTTCACTGGCTGATACAGGCATCCTGCGCAAGACTGCGCTCGGCCGTGAGCTTGCTTTTCATGGACAGGAAAATGGCAGCAATGCACAGTGGAAGGAGTTAAGCCATGTTTGAAAACCTGATCTCATTATTGCCTGAGTTGGGTACAGCCGCATTGCAGACTTTTACCATGCTGGCGATAGGCCTGAGTGCTGCGGTATTGATAGGTGGCCCGCTGGGTGTTCTGCTTTTCCTCGTCGGTGATGGACAGTCACTGCAAAACCGTCCGCTGGCAGTTTTCCTGGGCTGGCTGGTGAATACCATACGTTCCTTCCCCTTCATTATTTTGCTGGTGGCGCTGGTTCCGTTCACACGTTTTATAGTCGGCACCTCAATAGGCCCGCTGGCGGCAGCCGTGCCCTTGTCGATTGCGGCCATACCCTATTTCGCGCGACTGGTAGAACAAAGTTTTCGTGAAGTACCACGCGGCGTGATTGAAGCTGCGCATGCGATGGGCGCGTCTGAGTTGCAAATCATTATCCGTGTCTTGTTGGTAGAAGCACGCAGTGGCCTGGTGCTGGCACTGACTGTGTTGGCGATCAGCTTCCTGTCTTACTCAGCTGTTGCCGGTGTGGTTGGTGGCGGTGGCATAGGTGACCTGGCGATACGCTATGGCTATTACCGCTTCCAGACCGATGTCATGTTCGTCACGGTTGCCCTGCTGATTGCACTGGTGCAGATCATACAGTTCACTGGCAACCGGATTGCCCGTCATATCGATAAACGCTAATTCTTTATTTTTCAAAAGGACATCATCATGCATCGTCGCCCATTGCTGCTAGCTACACTCGCTCTTGCACTCTCCACTACTTTGACTGGCGCAGCATTCGCAAAAGACCCAAAAGAACTGGTGATAGGCACCAGTGCCGGCCCTTATGCTGACCAGGTTAAACTGGGTATCAAACCGATACTGGAAAAACAGGGCTACAAGGTCAAGGTAGTTGAATTCAATGATTACATACAACCTAACTTTGCACTGGCAGAAGGCTCACTAGATGCTAATGCCTTCCAGCACATCATCTATCTGAAGAAATTCTCGACCGACAATAAGCTCGCATTGTCAGAATTGATCAAGGTGCCAACTGCGCCGATTGCCATCTACAGCAAGAAGCATAAATCCCTGAGCGAAGTCAAAGAGGGAACGACAGTCGCCCTGCCAAATGACCCGACCAACCAGGCGCGGGCGCTGGTCTTGCTGGATCAATTGGGCTGGATCAAGTTGAAGGCCAATATCGATCCTATCCGTGCATCTGAAAAAGATGTGGCCGACAACCTCAAGAAAATCAAGCTGATACCGCTGGAAGCAGCACAATTGCCACGCTCTCTCGAAGATACTGATTTCTCTTTCGTGAATGGCAATTTCGCACTGGCGTCTGGCCTCAAACTCAATGAAGCACTGGCTCGTGAAAAAATCTCTGCCAATTATCAAAACCTGGTTGCCATACGCACTGATGACAAGAGCAAACCCTGGGTAAAAGACCTGGAAGCAGCTTATCGCTCCAGGGAATTTTTGGAAGTGACGAATAAACATTTTTCGGGTTTTGCCAAACCTGATTATCAGGTAGCACTTGAAGTCGCAGCCAAATAAAAATATTTTTATGAGCAAAAAGCTTATCCGCTTCAATGCATTCCAGATGAACACTGTCGGGCATCAATCGCCCGGCATGTGGCGTCACCCCAGGGATAATAGCCATCGCTACACCAGTGCAGATCACTGGACTGAACTGGCGCGCCTGCTGGAAGACGGCTTGTTCGATGCCATCTTCCTGGCAGATGTGCTCGGTGTGTATGACGTCTATGCCGGGGACACCGATGCAGCATTGCGCCATGCGATACAAGTGCCACTGAATGATCCGCTGGCGCTGGTGCCACTGATGGCCAGCGTCACCAGACATCTTGGTTTTGGCGTGACTTGCGCACTGACTTATGAACACCCTTATACCTTTGCGCGTCGCATCTCTACCCTGGATCATCTGACTCAGGGACGCATAGGCTGGAATATCGTAACCGGTTATCTGGATAGCGCGGCCCGTAACCTGGGCCTGCAAAAACAACTAAGCCATGATGAGCGCTATGACCTGGCGGATGAGTACATGGAAGTGGTTTATAAGTTGTGGGAAAAAAGCTGGGATGAAAATGCTGTTGTGCGCGACAAGGAGCATGGTATTTATACCGACCCGGCCCATGTGCATGCCATAAATCATCATGGCAAATACTATAGCGTGCCAGGCATACATTTGTCCGAACCTTCACCGCAAAGAACCCCTCTGTTGTTCCAGGCAGGTAATTCCACACGAGGCACAGCCTTTGCGGCGCAGCATGCAGAATGCACTTTCGTCAGCGGCCCTAGCAAGCAGGTGGTGAAACGTTATGTCGATGACACACGTGCGGCATTGAAAACTGCCGGGCGCGAGGCTGGTGATGTGTATATCTACGCACAGGCATTGATCATCACGGCAGAAAGCAGCGAAGCCGCAAAAGCCAAATATCAGGAATATCGCCAGTACATCGATATTGATGCTTCACTGGCTTTATTGTCTGGCTGGACAGGTGTCGATTTTTCGAAGTTGCCACTGGGTGCAACTATCGATTACATAGAATCTGAAGCGGGCCGATCTGCACTGGCCTCATTCAGTTCTGCTGACCCTGGCAAGAAATGGACAGTGCGCGAAGCCGCAGAATTTATCGCCCTCGGTGGCCGTGGCCCAGTGCTTGTTGGCGATGCAAGGGAAGTGGCTGATCAACTCGAAGCATGGCTGGATGAAACTGGCATTGATGGCTTTAACCTGACCTTCGCTCTCGCGCATGAAACCATCAGAGATGTGGTGAAGTTCATCGTGCCTGAATTGCAGGCACGTGGCCGTTACAAGACCAGTTACAGCGATGGCACTTTGCGCCAGCAGTTATTCCAGCGCGGTTCACGTCTGCCAGAAAACCACATAGGCAGGAATACACATATCAACAAACAGCTGGCTGATGCAGCCTAAAAGATCGCATCCCAAAAAAACACAATAACATCATCAGGAAACCTCATGAAACGCCGCCATTTTCTACAACTATCTACTGTTGCTGCAACCACTGGCATTGCAAGCTTGCCATCGCTCGTCCATGCAGCATCTGCCCTCAAGGAATTGCGTCTTGACTATGCTTATTACTCACCGACCAGCCTGGTATTGCGCCGTTTTGGCTGGCTCGAAGAAGAGTTCAAGGCTGATGGCACGAATATCAAATGGGTGCTCAGTGCAGGCAGCAACCGCGCCCTGGAATACCTGAATGCGAATAGCCTGGACATAGGTTCTACCGCGGGCCTGGCAGCCTTGCTGGCTAAGGCCAATGGCAACCCTATCAAGACACCGTATATTTTTTCACGCCCTGAATGGACGGCGCTGGTAGTGCGCAAGGATTCTGCAATCCACACTTTGGCGGACCTGAAAGGCAAGAAAGTCGCGGCGACCAAAGGCACGGATCCCTACCTGTTTTTACTGCGCGCCTTGAAGACCGCAGGCCTGAAACGTTCAGATATAGAACATGTCAGCCTGCAGCATGCCGATGGCCGCGCTGCGCTGGAACAGGGCAAGGTAGATGCCTGGGCAGGACTTGACCCGCATATGGCGGCCAGTGAACTGGAAGCCAACTCGCGCCTGATTTATCGCAATGTGGCTTTCAATACTTATGGCTTTTTGAATGTGCGTGAAGAATTTCTGAATAACCATGGCGCGGAAGTGAGTCGCGTATTGCGGGCCTATGAAAAAGCCAGAGCATGGATACGCAGTAACCCGACTGAAGCGGCAAAAATCCTGTCTGAAGAAGCCAAGGTCAGTTTGCCGGTAGCCTTGTTGCAAATCAAATTGCGCAGTGACTTCAGCAATGCCCTGCCATCGAATGAACATATACAGGCCTTGCAGGTCGCCGCACCTATACTGCAGGATGAAGGTCTGGTGAAACCGGGCGTTGATCTGAGCCGTACCATACGCGATCTTGTCGATACCCGCTTTGCCCAAAAACTGATCACGGTGTAATCCAGACTAGCGAACCAGCATCATGCCATCGACCAGCGCCACCATTACTGCGAATACGCCTTCCAGGGCTATCACTGCCAACAGGCAAGGTACTGTCATGCCGCGTTTCTTGTTGGGCTTGATACTGCCCTTCGCCTTGATCGCACTGGCAGAAATCAGTGTCAGTCGTGGCTGGATCGCCGCCAATCATTTGCCTGCTCCCAGCGAGATTTTCAACACCATTATTCATCTGGCGCAGCAAGGCTTGCTGGCACATATAGGTATAAGCAGCGCCAGGGTGGCGGCCGGTTTTATCGCAGGGGCCACCCTGGCTATCCTGACCGGTTCGCTGGTGGGTTTGAGTAATCGTCTGGAGGCGATACTGGACCCCAGCTTCCAGGCGTTGCGGGCGATACCTTCGCTGGCTTGGGTGCCTTTGCTCCTGCTGTGGCTGGGCATAGATGAAGCGCCCAAGTTGGTGCTGATCGCCATCGGTGCTTTCTTCCCTGTGTATATGGGTGTGGTATCGGGCATACGCGGGGTGGACCGGCGCCTCATCGAAGTGGGCAAGCTGTATCACTTGTCCACCGCCGCCATGATCAGGCGCATACTCTTGCCCGCTGCCTTGCCAGCCATTATCACCGGTTTGCGCAATGGGCTCAGCCTGGCCTGGATGTTTATGGTGGCGGCAGAACTGATTGCTGCCAGCCAGGGCCTGGGTTATCTGCTGACGGATGGCCGCGAAACCAGCCGTGCCGATATCGTACTGGCGGCGATTGCCATACTTGCGGTCTTGGGCAAGAGCAGCGACTGGTTCATGCAAAAGCTGGAAACGCATTTGCTGGCCTGGCGTGATACTTACCAGCATGGTAGTGGGGCTTAAGATGAGCGCTTTTTCATCACCGTTTTTACAAATTGAAGTCACCAGAAAATCCTATGGCACACGTCAGATACTCAAAAACCTGCAACTCAGCGTGCAACAAGGTGAAATCCTCAGCCTGATCGGCGCGAGTGGTTGTGGCAAAAGCACTCTGCTATCCATCATTGCCGGGCTGGATGGCAATTTTGAAGGGCAAATCAGCCTGGGTGGTCGCAAGCTGCATGGCGTCAGCCGCGACATCGGTTTTATCTTCCAGGAGCCACGCTTATTCCCCTGGCTGACGGTGGCGCAGAATATTGCTTTTGACGGTGATGACGCCAGCCGCGACCAGCCTAAAGTTGCCAGGCTATTGGCGGAAGTCGGTATGCATGGCTATGAACATGCCTTGCCCAAGCAATTATCCGGCGGCCAGGCGCAGCGCGTGGCGATTGCCCGTGGCTTATTCTCCAGTCCCAAAATCCTGTTACTGGATGAACCATTTTCTGCTGTGGATGCGTTCACCCGCATGAAGTTGCAGGATTTGCTGATCAATATCGCCAGCGAGCATGGACTGACCATCATCCTGGTAAGCCATGATATTGATGAAGCCCTGTACCTGAGTGACCGTGTCGTACTAATGGAGCAACAAACGAATCAACATCTGAATCACCAGATAGCGAGCATACGACAAGAATTTGCCGTATTGCAGGAAAGACCACGCCAACGGGCGCATGCGGCATTGTCAGCGATGAAAATTAATATACTGAAAAGCTTGCATGAAGCACATGCTTTTTAAGTGGTTTTAAGTGTACTCACCTCAGTTTTTGTAGCTTTGTAAAATAAAAAGTGCATAATTTTGCAATCCTGCCCGCCTATTGGTAGGATTAGTCCTTTTCATGCCTGCCACAATTGGTACATGAATATAATGCTGATATAAGAGAATGTAATTATTCCCTCTGTGCAAGTATTTGGGCAATAAGCAGATTTACCACTATTTTTTTTGGATGCCATGCAAAACAGCCTGACGCGCAAGCCCATTGAGATCAAGATTTCTACTGTTGTTGCTGTTGCAATTTTGCTGCATGACTCCGCTTTTCCTGTGCTCGAAGCAGCATTGAAGGAAATGACCGCGGGTTCGCCTGATTTTTTTGATGACGAATTTGCCGTCATTGATGTCGAAGCCATTACTGAACAGACGCTGGACTGGAATGCACTGATCCCGCTGTTCAAGTCGCATGGACTAAACCCGGTTGCGGTGCGCCATGCGCGTGAAGAGGACCATGCCACCATACGCTCGCATGGCCTGAGCATAGATGTGGTCAGCAAACCCAGGGCAGAGCCTGAACTTAAGCTTGAAGCCCCGCTTGAAACGCCAGTTGAACAGCAGCCAGCTCCAGCACCTGTAGAGGTAGTAGCGGCCCCGGCGCCCGTTGCAGTTGAACCACAAGTCATCATCCGCAATATGCCTGCCATGGTGATAGACACGCCTGTGCGCGCTGGCCAGCGCATTTATGCACGCGGGGCTGACCTGATTATTACCGCCTCAGTCAATAACGGGGCTGAAGTGATTGCCGATGGCAGCATCCATATTTATGCGCCTTTGCGTGGCCGCGCCCTGGCTGGCGCAACGGGAAATACCGAAGCCAGGATTTTTGCCCTGACCATGGAGCCTGAACTGGTTTCCATTGCCGGGATTTACCGTACGTTTGAAAATGGCTTCCCGGCCTTACTACCCCATCATCCGGTTCAAGTTAAACTGCTTGGTGACAGTATTGAAGTATCATCAGTGAAATCAGCAGGCTAATTTGCAGCTTGTACTGGAGATTAGCAGCCTCAATTTTCAGTATCTTGGATAGATAAAAGGAGTTATTTGTGGCAAGAATCATCGTTGTGACATCCGGTAAGGGCGGCGTAGGCAAGACTACTTCCAGTGCCAGTTTTTCTTCAGGCCTGGCCATGCGCGGCCACAAGACAGCCGTGCTGGACTTTGACGTAGGCCTGCGCAACCTTGACCTCATCATGGGCTGTGAACGCCGTGTCGTGTATGACCTGGTGAACGTCATCAGCGGTGAAGCGACGCTGAACCAGGCCCTGATCAAGGATAAACACTGCGATAACCTGTTTATTTTGCCTGCCTCACAAACCCGCGATAAAGATGCGCTGACGGAAGAAGGCGTGGAACGAGTACTGAATGACCTGATCAAGATGGATTTTGAATTTATCGTCTGCGATTCGCCTGCCGGTATCGAACGCGGTGCCGTCATGGCGCTGACTTTTGCCGATGAAGCCATCGTCGTGACCAACCCTGAAGTCTCGTCGGTCAGGGATTCTGACCGCATTCTGGGTATCATCCAGGCCAAGTCCAAGCGTGCCCAGGCCGGTGGTGAACCGGTCAAGGAACATCTGCTGATCACCCGCTACTCACCAAAAAGGGTAGAAGCCGGTGAGATGTTGTCTTATACCGATGTACAGGAAATCTTGCGCATACCGCTGATTGGTGTTATTCCTGAATCCGAAGCGGTACTTCATGCGTCTAATCAAGGTAACCCTGCCATTCATATGAAGGGCAGTGATGTTTCTGATGCCTATGAAGACGTGGTTTCCCGCTTTTTGGGGGCAGAAGTGCCCTTGCGTTTCATCAATTACGAAAAACCGGGGCTGCTGCAACGCATTTTCGGAGGCAAATAATATGGCTCTGCTTTCATTTTTATTTAATACCAAACCAAAAACCGCCAATGTGGCGAAGGAACGCCTGCAAATCATCATTGCGCGTGAGCGTACTGGCCGGGAAGGCGGTTATGATTTTTTGCCTGCATTACGTGAAGAACTGATCGCTGTTATTTCCAAATACACCAAGGTGAATCCGGAAGACATCAAAGTGTCATTGGATAAGCAGGGAAATCTGGAAGTACTGGATGTCAATGTCGTTTTGCCGGAACTGGAATTACGCAGTTAAGTCTTAAGGACACTGACTGGTTTGCAAATACAGGCAGTGCGACAAGGAATTTACTAAAAAACAACAACATCAGCAATTATCGCCTTCTATTAGCGGAAGTTTGTAACAAGAAGTAATTTGTGTTTTATTCACATTTTTTCACAATTACTTATTTTTTCACTTGCTTTCGATATAATGGAAGATATTCCACTTTATTTGCCGAACATCAACGGTAACATCCCATGAGAATCGCTGTACTTGACGACGACAATAACTTGCTCGAATTGGTCTGCACCATATTGAATGCAGCCGGTCATACGACTCACCCTTTCCTGAGCGGGAAAGAGATGCTGCATCAATTGCGCAGGGAGAGTTACGACATGCTGATACTGGACTGGCAAGTGCCAGACCTGAGCGGCACTGAAATCTTGCACTGGGTGCGCGAGAAACTTTCGCCCACGCTGCCGGTCCTGTTCATGACCAGCCGCTCTGGTGAGGACGATATCGTCGCTGGCCTGGCTGCCGGTGCCGATGATTACATGATCAAACCGATACGCCGCAGTGAAATGGTGGCCAGGGTACAAGCCCTGTTACGCCGCGCTTATCCAACACAGGCAGCGTCTGAACATTTGCAATTTGGCATCTACAAATTTGAGACCCGCGCTGGCCGCGTCAGTGTCAATGATGTGCCTGTAGAAATGACACAGAAAGAATTCGACCTGGCCCTGCTGTTGTTCCGCAACCTGGGCCGCCCTCTGTCCCGCGCCTACATACTCGAAGCAGTATGGTCACGCGATGTGGATATCCCTTCGCGTACCATGGATACGCATATTTCCAGGGTGCGCAGCAAACTGGAATTGCGTCCTGAAAATGGCTACAGGCTGGCACCGGTCTATAGTTATGGCTATCGCCTCGAACAAATGACACCAGAATAAATACCCCCGGGGCAGCCAAGGCTGCCCCGCTTAGTTTTCCCCATCAAGGAGTCCCGCATGAGACCATGCGCCCCCACGCTCTTGCAAAAGACCCCCTATTGCATGTTACTGAGCCTGGCAATTGCTGCCCCTCTCGGCGCTTTTGCCGCGCCAGCCCCCGCGGCTACAGGTACACCCGGCAGTTTTATCAATACTCCGCCTGACATGACTTATTTCGCCCTGCAGGGTGATACTTTGACATCGATCGCCAAACGCTACACCGACAAAACCAGCAACTGGCCGATACTGGGCAAGCGCAACAAGATAGGTAACGACAGGGCGATACCCATAGGCACGGCGATACTGATACCGCTGGAACTGTTACCAGAAGAACCTAGCGAAGCCAAGGTCATTGCCATGACCGGCAACCCGGCTTACAAAGCTGCGGATGGTACAAGCGGCACACTGGCCCTGGGTAGCGTATTGAAAGAAGGCGCGCAGATCAGCACTGACAAAAATGGTTTCCTGACCATGGCCTTGCCGGATGAATCACGTATCTCGATTCCGTCGAACAGCAATGTCAGCCTGTCCAAGTTGCGTAAAACCAAATATACAGGTAGCCCGCGTACTGAGGTCACCTTATTACAGGGCAAGGTAGAGTCACGCGTTTCTTCGCTGGTCAGCAACAAGGGGCGTTTTGAAGTACGTACCAACCTCGCAGTGGCGGGTGTACGCGGCACCAATTTCCGCGTTGGTGTCAATGAAGATGGGATTGCCAACGAGGTGCTGGAAGGCGGTGTTGCCGTCAATAATACTGTCGCCAAAAAAGCGGATGAACTAGTGCTGACCACAGGCAAGGGCAATATCGTTTCAGCCACTGGTGTGGGCAAGCCTGTCGATTTGCTGCCACCACCGAAGATGAATGAAAGCTATCTGCTGCAAGAACGTCCTACCCTGCAATTCCAGGTAGAGACCAACGCTGCGGCTACGGGCTATCGCGTGCAAATCGCCCAGGACAAAGACATCATCAACGTATTGGCAGAAAACCGCTACAAAGACAACCGCTTCAAGTTTGATGGTTTCGCCGATGGTAATTATTTTGTACGTATCACTGCCATCGACAAGTTGGGGCTGGAAGGCCTGCCACTGGTCAAAGCAGTGACCCTGAAAGCCAGGCCAGAACCACCTTTCACGGTACAGCCTAAGAACAAGGTACGTGCTGAACGCCTGGATTTTGCCTGGACAGAAGCCAGCAATGCCGTGGCTTATCACTTGCAAGTCGCCAAAGATGCAGAATTCAAGAATCTGCTCATCGACAAACCTGGCTTGAAAGAAGTCCAGTTCAGTTCCGACCGCCCTGCCGAAGGTGAGTATTTCTGGCATGTCGCCACGATAGTGCAAAAAGATGGCAAGCCAGATCATGGCCCTTACAGCGATGCGCAAAAATTCGTGGTCTTGCCAGTCACCAGCCTGGCACCGCCGGATGAAGGCAACGGCAATCAATTGTCATTTAGCTGGGCTTCTGAACCGGGACAGAAATTCCTGATACAGATCAGCACTGATCCTGATTTCAAGAAACTGTTCCTGAGCAAGGAGCTCGACAAGGCTGAACTGAAGATCAACCGGCCAGATGCAGGTGTTTACTTCATCCGCGTGCGCTCAACTGACCCGGATGGCTATGTCAGCCCCTTCTCATCGACCCAGAAAATCACGCTGCAACAGCGCTGGACCAGTGGGGACGGCTCCCCCATACAGAGTGGCAGCGGCCCTATCGGCACCAATTATTGATACAATCACAGCATAAAAAAGGACAGGCAAATTTAGCAGCACCCCATGAAAAACAGCCACTTACAGGTAGAACGTATTGCATTACGCGAGTGGCTGGTTCTCAGTATCCTCATCCTCTGCGTCACCGCTGGCCTGCTGTACTACAAGACCCTGGAGCGAACTGACCTGGTCTTGTATGACAGGCTGATGCAACTCAATTCCCGCCCGGCGCGGGATGACATCATCATCGTTGGCATAGACAGCCACAGCCTTAGCGAACTTGGCAAATGGCCGTGGCCGCGCCTGCGTCATGCTGAACTCATCAAGCAAATCAGCGCAGCCCAGCCTGTGGCTATCGGTATGGACTTTGTCTTTACTGAAGCTGAAGAGCGCAATGAGCAGGTGCAAAATGGTGACCAGCAACTGGCAGAGGCACTGGTACGCAGCAATAACGTGGTCTTGCCGCTGATCTCGGAAAATGCGGGCAAGGGCCTGACCACGGTGCGCCCTGTTCCCTTGCTCGCAAGTGCTGCGCGTCAACTGGCGCACATCAACCTGGAACTGGATAAAGATGGCGTGGTACGCAGTGTTTTTCTGCGCGAAGGCATGAATGGCGAATGGTGGCCACATTTTGCACTGGCGCTGGCCGACATCGGTAGCCAGGTGACCCCGGGTACCGAAACAAATTTGCCGGGTGAACGCCTGCCTGCCAGCTTGCGCAATGCAGCACCTGAGCCTGGTACCTGGCAACGCGACTATCTGATCCACATCCCTTTCGCTGGCAGCAGCGGGCACTTCCGCTCTGTGCCTTATGTCAGTGTCTTGCGTGGTGAAGTCCCTGCCGATTTTTTCAAGAACAAGTATGTGCTGGTCGGCCCTATGGCCAGTGCCATGGCTGACTCCTTTCCTACGCCGGTATCTGGTAACGAGGGCATGATTTCCGGTGTCGAGATCAATGCCAATATCCTCGCTGCGCTGCTGGACCAGCGCAGCATACATGCAGCGCCCAAGCTGTATTTATACCTGCTGAATTTACTCGCAGTGGCGCTGGCGTTGATGGCTTACCAGATGCTGTCGCCACGCAAGGCCCTGATGGCAACTGCGGTAGTGGCGGTCGTCACCATGTTTGGTAGCTGGGCCATGCTCAGGTATGCGGGTTATTGGGCTGCCCCCACTGCAGCCCTGTTTGCGCTCATCCTGGCCTACCCTCTGTGGAGCTGGCGCAGGCTGGAAGCGGCGATACGCTTTCTGGCAGAAGAATTCCGGGTACTCGACCAGGAGCCTCATCTGTTGCCAGAGTTTATTGATGAAGACGATGAAGAACCTGCTCGTGCCCTGACCGATACCCTGGAACAAAGCATCAATGCCATGCGTGAAGCAGTTGATCGGGTACGTGACCTGCGTCAGTTTGTCAGTGACAGCCTGGCCAGCCTGCCCGATGCGACGATGGTCACCACTACCGATGGCAATGTCTTGCTGAGCAACCAGCCTGCGCTTGATTATTTTGCCGGCATAGGCATGCCCAAGGTCAATGATGCGCTGGTACCCTATCTGTTCGCCAAGATGTCCCCGCCAAGCAATGCTGACACCGGCTCAGATGCCAGTTTTAGCTGGTGGGATTTGCTCGACATCAAACACACCAAATCCATGTCGCAGGGCATAGAGGTCAGAGACCCGCAGGGCAAGGATTTGCTGATCAAGAGCGCACCGAGTTACAACGGCGAAAAACAGCTGGTGGGCTGGATAGTCAGCCTGATCGATATCACCAGCGTGCGTGCCGCCGAACGCAGCAGGGACGAGACTTTGCATTTCATTTCGCACGACATGCGCGCACCACAGGCCTCGATACTGGCACTGCTGGAATTGCAAAAAGACAGCAGCACCGCCCTGCCAGCGGATGAATTCATGGCACGCATAGAAAGAGCATCGCGCTCCACTTTGGGCCTGGCTGATAATTTTGTACAACTCGCGCAGGCAGAGTCGCAGAATTATCGCTATGAAGAAGCCGACTTCCAGGACATCTTGCTGGTAGCGACGGAAGAAATGTGGTCGCTGGCCCGTAGCAAGAATATCCGCATACAAACAAAAATCCAGGATGAAGAATTCCCAGTGCTGGTAGATAACTCGCTGATGACCAGGGTGCTGACAAATCTGCTGTCAAACGCCATCAAATACAGCCCCAAGAACACCACCATCACCTGCTCACTCGTGCGTGAACAGCGCCTGGCTGACTCTGTCATCGTCTGTTCTATCGCAGACCAGGGCTATGGCATTACCCATGCAGACCAGGCCAGGCTATTCCAGCGCTTCCAGCGCTTCAAGACCAGTGACCAGCCTAAAAATGACGGCATAGGCCTGGGCATGGTCTTCGTCAAGGCTGTGCTGGACAGGCATCAGGCGACGATAGACTTCACAAGCGTGCCGAATGAAGGTACGACATTCAATGTGCGCATTCCAGCCGATCTGGAATAAATTCAGGCTTTAAGCATGGGTAACAAAGCAAATGTTGGCGCAATGCATGTTGCAAAAAAGGCATAATTCCTGGTTTATAAGGTTCACTTGATATGCATCAAATGCCCACGTTCAGGAAAATGCTGATGCAAAGCGTTATAATGAAGCCTTACGTCCTCCCCCAGCTTAATTGAGCTTAATTGCAATGCAACTGTCTGCTGTTGGCCTCAACCACACGACCGCGCCGCTGTCCTTGCGCGAAAAGGTCGCCTTCTCGCCTGAGCAAATATCTCAGGCGGTTGTGGCTGCGCGTGCCTGGTTTGGTCGCGATGACAATGTGGCAAGGCATGGTAATGAGGCAGCAATTTTATCAACTTGCAACCGTACCGAACTGTACGCAGCCTGTAGTGGAGCCAATGCGATTGATTCTACCGCCCACTTTTTGGCGGATTTTCATAAGCTGTCTTATGCAGATTTACGTCCGCACTTGTACACACTGCCGCAAGATAATGCGGTAAGACATGCTTTCCGCGTTGCTTCTGGCCTGGATTCAATGGTCATAGGTGAGCCGCAAATCCTGGGCCAAATGAAAGATGCCGTACGCCAGGCAGAAGCAGCCGGTGGCCTGGGTACTTATCTGCACCAGATGTTCCAGCGCAGTTTCGCTGTCGCGAAGGAAGTACGCACTACCACAGAGATAGGCGCACACAGTGTCTCGATGGCGGCGGCTGCCGTCAGATTATCACAACGTATTTTTGACAAGATCGCTGACCAGCATGTCTTGTTCATCGGTGCGGGTGAGATGATAGAGCTCTGCGCCACCCATTTTGCGGCACAAAACCCCAAGTCGCTCACCATTGCCAACCGCACGCTGGAACGTGGTGAAGCACTGGCGCACCGCTTCAGCGGCAAAGCCATACGCCTGGCCGACTTGCCGCAGCAACTGGCGCAATTCGATATCATCGTTTCCTGCACGGCATCTTCCCTGCCCATCATAGGCCTGGGTCTGATAGAACGTGTCGTCAAGGCGCGCAAACACCGCCCCATCTTCATGGTTGACCTGGCGGTACCGCGCGACATAGAACCTGAAGTCGCCAAGCTCGATGACGTGTTTTTGTACACTGTCGATGATCTTGGTACCGTTGTACAAACCGGCCTGGAAAATCGCCAGGCTGCTGTTGCACAGGCAGAAGCCATCATAGAAACCCGCGTGCAATCCTTCATGCACTGGGTCGATGGCCGTGCTGTTGTACCGGTGATACAAGACCTGCATGAAAGCAGCGAGCAATTGCGCCTGATAGAACTCGAACGTGCACGCAAGATGCTGGCACGCGGCGATGATATAGACGCGGTACTTGAAGCCTTGTCCAAGGGCATCACCGCCAAATTCCTGCATGGCCCGCAACAGGCCTTGCATCAAGCCAGCGGCGATGAACGCGCCCGCCTGGCCACGCTGTTACCTCAATTATTCCGCACAAAGCGTTAGCGATTCGCTACGCTGCTGGCCTGTACGCGTAGGCGCTTACGGGCATTTTCTTCTGGGTCAGCCTGACCCGCCCCATCCTTAGCGTAATCAGCATCATTAGCTATACAGTCAAAGAATATATTATGAAACCATCAATGCTACACAAGCTCGACCAGCTTGCCGAACGCCTCGACGAAGTTGGCCACCTTCTCATGCAGGAAGGTGCCACCAATGACATGGACAGCTACCGCAAACTGAATCGCGAGCATGCCGAACTAGACCCGCTGGTCGCGCTGTACAACAATTACAAACAAGCCCAGGCCGATATCGCCGAAGCCGAGCTCATGCTCAGCGACCCCGACATGAAGGCCTTTGCCCAGGACGAAATCGAAGCCGCAAAAACCACTATGCAGACACTGGAAAGTGATTTGCAAACCATGCTGTTGCCAAAGGACCCCAATGACGAGCGCAATATCCTCATGGAGATCCGCGCTGGCACGGGTGGTGATGAAGCAGCCCTCTTCGCCGGTGACTTGCTGCGTATGTATATGCGTTTTGCTGAGCGCAATCGCTGGCAGACCGAGATCATGTCTGAATCGCCATCCGAGCTGGGCGGCTATAAAGAGGTCATCGTGCGCCTTGCTGGCCAGGGCGTGTATTCCAAACTCAAATTTGAATCCGGTGGCCACCGCGTACAGCGTGTCCCGGCGACAGAAACCCAGGGTCGCATCCATACCTCCGCCTGTACGGTTGCTGTCATGCCTGAGGCCGATGAACTTGCGGACGTAGTCATCAACAATGCTGACCTGCGCATAGATACCTTCCGCGCCAGTGGTGCTGGTGGTCAGCATATCAACAAGACCGACTCCGCCGTGCGCCTGACGCATATCCCTACCGGCATCGTCGTCGAATGCCAGGATGGCCGCAGCCAGCATCAAAACAAGGCGCAAGCCATGCGCGTGCTTGCAACCCGCATCATGGACGGTCAGTTGCGTGAGAAGCAAGCCAAGGAAGCGGCCACCCGCAAAAGCCTGATCGGTTCCGGTGACCGCAGTGAGCGCATACGCACCTACAATTATCCACAAGGCCGCATGACCGACCACCGCATCAACCTGACCCTGTACAAACTGGATTTCATCATGGATGGTGAGCTGACAGAATTAACGACTGCACTGGTAGCAGAACATCAGGCCGAACTGCTGGCTGAGCTCGGTGATGATTGATAAGAATGCCAGCAGAAATGCCGACAAAAATGCAATGAGAGATGGCTAATAGATATGACAAATAAGCATATCCATAAGACAAAACCAGCTTTCGCGTAAAATCAACAGTATTTGATTGCGCAATTGCATGAAACTGTCGGATACTCGCTGCCACTATCCTGCGATACAGAACTAAAACGCCAGGATTGCGTCCAATAACAATTCTTTCATCGCGTGCACCATGAATCTGTCGAAAAAACTTTTGCTGTCGATTGCCCTTACCTGCATAGGCTTGCTGGCGGCTGCCATGTATTTGCAAATCGTGGAAAAAATGCTGCCTTGCCCGTATTGCGTATTCCAGCGCTACGCCTTTGCCCTGATCGCGGTTTTTTGTCTGATTGCGGTAGCTACCGATGGCATCATGCACCGCATCACCACCGGGCTGGCACTGTTGTCTGGCTTGATTGGTCTGGGTGCCGCTGGCAAACATTTCTGGATACTTGAGCACCCTGCCCTGTCCTGCGGTATCGATCCGCTGGAATCCGGCTTGAACAGTTTCTTCCTCGCGCAATGGTGGCCAGCGATGTTCAGGGCTGATGGCCTGTGCGAAACACCTTATCCACCTACCCTGGGCTTGTCACTGCCAGCCTGGGCCGGGATATTTTTTATATTATTTAGCCTGACACTGCTGGTGTTGTTGATACGCAATCAAAAAACCAAGCGCGGCATGTTCGGCCCATCACGCTAATGCTGGACTGGCTACAGCCCGGCATCACCCTGGCTGCTTGTGAAAACGCCAGCCCGCTGGACCGCATAGACACCCGCCTGCTACTTATGCATGGTCTGGGCCTGACGCGCATACAACTGATCACGCAGTCTGAAATGGTACTGAGTACAGAACAACTCGCCATCATGGACGAGTTGTTCTGCCGCCGCATCAAGGGCGAACCAATTGCCTACATCGTGCAAGAGCGTGAGTTCTTTGGCCTGAATTTCCATGTCACACCCGATGTGCTTATCCCCCGGCCTGATACTGAATTGCTGGTGGAACTGGTTTTGCAATATGCCCCTGCCAATTCCAGCTTGCTGGACATGGGCACGGGTTCAGGTGCGATTGCAGTCGCCATCGCCCATCAAAGACCAGACCTGCAAGTGACTGCGCTGGATGTCAGCCCTGCTGCCCTCGCGGTGGCGAAAGAAAATGCCAGGCGCCATCTGCCCGCAAATAAAATAGATTTTTTTTGCAGCGACTGGTATGCCGTTCTGGCTGGTAAAAGATTTCAAACTATCGTCAGCAACCCGCCTTATATCGTGGTCAATGATGCTCATTTACAACAGGGTGACTTACGTTTTGAACCCATCAATGCCCTGACAGACCATGCTGATGGCTTGTCTGCCTACCGTCAAATCATAGGCCAGTCGCATTTACACTTGCGGTCAGATGGATGGATTTTGCTTGAACATGGTTATGACCAGGCAGAAGCTGTACGTGGCTTATTGATGCAAAATCATTTTACCGAAGTGCAAAGCTGGCGGGATCTGGCGGGGATAGAAAGAGTCTCAGGCGGCAAGCTACAGGTACAGGCATAAAAAATGGCACCCTTGATACAGGTGCCATTTTTCTTATGCAGGAAGAACTTAGTTCCTGGATGGGAATATGCCTTCCATCGCGATGATGTAATTCAAACCCAGGTAAGGTTGCATAACAGTGTTAGTTGATGTCGTGGTAACAGGGAATGCTGTCGGTGTGCCACTGCCGGCAGGGCCAGAAGTGACAGTGACCGTACCAGTTACTGTAGTTACTACACTCTTAGGATTGAGTGGAACCAGGTTAGCTGCATCACCGGTTGTTGGCAAATAAACAGCACCTGAAGTACCACCGCCACCAGAATTACACAGTATGGCATTAGCAGATGGTGCTGTTCCCGATGACGCTGGCGATGCTGGGCCACTGCTGGTCGCATTCATGACTGATGCGGTAGTAAAGCCAGAACCATCAACAGCAACGCTATGAGTATGTGCTGGCAGGTTCGCGACTGTCAAAGTTACACTGCCAGTACCAGTTGCAATCGCAGTGACATTGTTCACGCCGGCTTTCTCACCTTGCGCAACATTGGCAATTCCGGGACCTGCGCCTTGAGAGCCGACAGCAACACGGCCACGCAAATCAGGAATACCAAAAGTCGATTGTCCATCACCACCATACATCGTGCCTAACAAGGCAAACATCGCTGAGTTTTGGGAAATAGCGACAGTCTGACCATTACAGAACAGCCAACCACGTGGGGGATAGTTAAAACCTACGGCCAAAATGGTACCCATAAATGCATCCATTGCATACTCCAATTCAAGTTATCGTTCAAATAGGGATTGTGCTATCTAGTCTCTTCTGCCTTCACCCCTATCAAGGAACATGAATTCAGAGCTTTCATCAATGGCTTTCATATGCAAACAAACAAGCAATTTCAAAAAAAGCAAACCAATTCTACAACCCTTGTGCAAAAAATACACTGCAAATTTTTCATCATGATACTACTTAACAAATTTTAACTTTCAGTCTCAGTCGCTCTAGTCGGCTATACTTTTCCTCGCAGAGTTGGACAAAATCTGAAGTGGGTTTTGTTAGCACAGCATGCCCGGACTGAGGATCACCCGCAAAACTGGTGTAGCGGTGCTTGGAATGCAAGCCTGAACGCTCTTTTAGTTTCACCAATGATTGCTCATCACAATCGAGTTGAAACAGGCCTAGCAAATCCTCCCACATTACCCCGGGCAATTGCTGATAATTCAACAGCAGCAAATCCTCAGCCACCGCATGTTCAAGTCCTGCGCAAAACATGCTGTGCAACATGCTTGCTGCGTATACATCAAAATCTGCTACCGGGATTTTTGCTTCTTCAACTTGCAGTCGCGTCGTATTAAGCAGGCCAGGTATCATCTGCGGCCCCCGCTGACGATGGTGCGAGGCAAGCACAGCCTGCGGTTCGCGGTATAGAAAGATGATGGGAATGTCAGGATAAGCCTCGCGCACAAAGGGTATCCAGGGCAAATGCCAGCTATCAAACTTGATAAAAAAATGGCTGTCTTCTGTCGAACGCCTTTGTCCAAGCGCAGCAATCAGATTCTGAAAAACCGCTGTTGCATTCTGAGTCTCAGGATGCTCGTAACGGTAACGAAAAAATGCATCAATGACTGGCGGCTCTGACATCACTATGCACTGTGGTAGCGACGCCAGCATTTGCGTCAGCAAGGTAGAACCGCAACGTGACACATGGAAAATAAAAGCCGCAGGTGCCAATCGCGACATGTGCTCAAGTTGCGCAGGCAAATTTTCCAGCGTCGTCTGACAAACTTGCCTTTGCTCGCGGCCTTGCTGGTTCAGGGTATCGAGAAAAAACGACTCCAGAAACCGCGCCTTTCCGAGATGGCGCCAGTGTAAAGTACCGGTCACGGCATCAATTGCTACCGGGTACCAGCCCAGCATTGAAGGCAAATGATCTGCATTTATTTGCTGGCCACGCAACAATGCTCTGTCTTCGGCTGCGAAGCTCGTTTTGATACTCATGCGTTTCATTTCCATGTTTAGTCCGGCAATGCCTGCCCCAGCCTGATGGCCTCAAGGCGGCTGGCAATTTGCAAGCCTGCGCTTTGGCCGGTGGCACGCAACATGGTGATGATTTCCAGCACATTACCGTCGTGAATGGCAGGGTCATCATATTTTGGCCTGGGCCTGGCAATCCAGCCAGCATCAAGAAACACTTGCTCCAGCCAGGCGTTACTGACGCAATCTATCATCAAATGCACCCTCGCCTGATTACCTGGATTGACCACCCCATGCAGGCATGCCGCATTCAGATACCAGGTATCACCAGCAGAAAAATGCACTTCTTCACCATCAATCCTGAACAGCACATCGGGCGTCGTCGTGACAGGTACATGCAGACGGGTAATGCCATCCTCCAGTGAAGTACCATCGTCCCTGTGCTCTTTGATGATGCCGCCGGCTTCCAGCGACATCAGGCGCACGGAAGTTTTTTCACATTGAAACGTATCGACCACTTCCCGTAAATACGGGCAGGTTTGCATGAGTGCAGTATCCTGAAAGTTGCCTTCATTCACAGGCATGATGTGATCCATGCGGCCATCAACAGCGCGCAAGGGAAGGCAAGTCCAATTGTTGATGTAGGCATTCGTATTAAAGTGCCTGATCCATGCAGAAGCTTCGAGTTGCTGCAGCTCGGCACGCAAACGGGATAAGTCAAAACTGAAAGGCAACTTCAGGTAGCGACTAGGCAGAGGCATCAAGCTGCCCCTGTTTTGTCATGTTACTGGCCAGGGTAGTGGCTGACATTACGTTGGCCAAGGTCTCAGATGCTGCCGGAGCATGGGCGCGCCATTGCATTTGCTCAAACAGCTCATCAGTGCTAAGTGCGACAAATCCCATCTGCAAATACAAACCCCGCGCCGCAAAATTGGTTTGCTCAACAGCGAGACTGACACTTTTACCGTGATTTGCCGCCTGTGCCTGCAAAGCCTGCAGGATTGCCCTGGCGATGCCCTGGCGTTGCGCAGCGGGAATAACCGCGATATCCACCAGGCGCACATCATTGCTGCCTGTATCGATAATGACACGCCCAACTGGCTGACCATCATCTTCAATCATCAAATGCAGGGCTTCAGGGTAATTGAGCCTGATACCCTCCATCTGCACATGCTGTTGCATTTTGATCATTTGCGTGATGAAGGCCACATCCATAGGCATGTGCCGCAAATCCTCACGGCGGCTGGCGTATAAGGCATCAAGGAAAGCCTGGTCAGCCGCATGTACCGCCTCTACAGCATCTACCGCTTCTACCGCATCTACATTGCGCAACATAAGCGCAGCAGGTAATTTGTACACAAGCACTCCCAAGCTGGTTAAAATAACATGCTTGTTATCCTGCCTATGCTTGCGTTTTCTTGCAAGTGAAACTTTTCATCACTCTGACCATGTCCATTACCATAGAACAAGTTCACCCTCTGATCGGCAACAAGTTTCAACTTGAAACCTCGAACGGCATCATTCAACTTGAGCTGGTAGAAGCAGAAGAACGCCCTCGCCGTGGCATACCAGAAAGCTTCCGTACGCCTTTATTGTTGATTTTTTCCGGCTCCTCCAAACTGCCTCTGGCGCAAGATAATTATCTTATCGAACACCCGGTGCTGGGCAAACACGTCTGGACCATCGCCCCTACACTGGCTGACCATGCCCAGGGGCAATTTCAGCGTCCGCATGAAGACGGCGGCACCTGCGTTTACTACCAGGTTTTCTTTAATTAATTTCTTCGGTACCAAGACTTCTCGTCTTATCTATAAGGCATTTAAATTTTTCATCTAAATTGCTTAATTAATTGGCAGTTTTTTGTTACATTTACACGCAAAAAAAGTTTTCAATGTTAGTATTGCAGTTAATTTTTTAACATTGAATAATTTATCTTCTTGATTCAGCAAGATAAATTGCAAGTCAGAAATATCGGCTATCAAAACTGGATGACGGCGAGCAGTCTTGTCGCAATGCCCCTGAATCAAGTCCTTGATTTCTGATTTGTTACGTATCGGGTGTCTGCTTAGTCCCGATTTTTTTAGCTTATCGGTGGTGTGCGGATGCCTGGAAGTAATCAAACAGAAAGCAGTGAAGAACCTGCTGCAAACAAAGTCAAAACCTGGTGGCTCAGTGGCCTGCCCGGTGCGGGTAAAACGACACTTGCGCAAAACCTGGCGCAGCATCTGCGCGAGCTATCCATCCCGGTTTGCGTGCTTGATGGTGATGAAATAAGACAGGGTCTGTCCAAGGATCTGGGCTTCAGCCTCGCTGACCGCGAAGAGCAAGGCCGCCGGACGGCTGAAATGGCCCGCCTGCTCAATCTTAACGGTATCTCTGCCATCGTCGCCCTGGTTTCTCCCAGCATGCGTGGCCGGGCTCTGGCGCGTGGCATCATCGGTCATGACAAATTTGTCGAAACCTATATCTCCACACCTTTACATATTTGCCAGCAGCGCGACCCCAAGGGTTGGTATGCCAAAGCGAAACAAAATCCAACGCTGCAATTGACAGGCATTTCCGCACCTTATGAGGCACCCACGTCTGCGGAATGCGTCATAGATACTGATCAGGTTCAGATAGCTACAGCAATCAGCCAACTTGCCGCATTTTTAAAAATTTGAAATTCATGGAACAAGCAAAATACCACTTCATCTCTGGACTGCCTCGCTCGGGTTCGACCTTGCTGGCAGCTATTCTGCGTCAAAATCCACGCTTCCAGGCGGGCATGAGCAGCGCCGTAGGTGCGCTGGTCAATGCGGTACTGACACAAGTGAGCGCCGGGAGTGAGGTATCCAGCCTGGTGAATCAGACGCAAAGAAAAGACCTCATGCGCGGTCTTTTCGATTCCTATTACAAGAATGAGCTGGACAAGGAAGTCATCTTTGATACCAACCGCATGTGGAGCACCAAGCTGCCACTGCTGAAGGACTTGTTCCCGAATTCCAAAATGATTGCCTGCGTACGCAATGTGGCCTGGGTCATGGATAGCATAGAGCGTCAATTCCGCAACAATCCCTATGAAAACAGCAAACTGTTTGGCAGCAGCATGTCACGTACTACCGTGTACCAGCGTTGCGAAGGTCTGACACAGCATGATCAGATGGTTGGTTATTCCTGGGCAGGTTTGCGCGAAGCATTTTATGGTGAACATGCAAAATCTCTGCTGGTGATTGACTATGATTTGCTGGCACAGGCGCCAGAAAAAGTCATGCAACTGCTATACCAGTTTATTAATGAACCTTATTTCCAGCATGACTTTGAAACCCTGGAATACGACGCTCCGGATTTTGACTTGCAACTGGGTGCATCAGGCTTGCACAAGGTAAAGCCCAAAGTTGAATTTACTGAACGACGCACTATCATCCCCCCCGATTTATTTGACAAATACTCGAAACTGACTTTCTGGTCTGACCCCAGCGGTAGTGCAGCAAACGTCATTGCTCCCAAGTTAAATGTGAAAGAAAACGAATCATGAACAACTCCATCATCAATAAACAAACTGACTTCGATATTCTGAGCATTAACACAGGCATAGTTGGACCACAGGAAGCACCGAAATTTGATGCTTCGGCCCTGGCAATTCTGGCAGCACCAGTCAATTCCAGTGCACCTTCTGCCCCACCAGTGTCGGGGCGCGTAGAAATTGTCTTTATCGAAGACAATGTGCGCGACATAGATACACTGCTCAAAGGCATAGGCGATGGCCGGGAAGTTCATATCCTTGATTCAAGCAAGGATGGTCTTGCGCAAATGGCTGACATTCTCGCTGGCCGCAAAGATATCGATGCCTTGCATTTGATCTCTCATGGCAAGGAAGCTTCGGTCAATCTGGGGGGGCTGATACTTGATCAATCCACCCTGAGCAGTCATGCGACAGAACTGAAAACCATCGGGGACTCTCTAAGCAAGGATGGCGACATCCTTCTATACGGCTGTGACATTGGGGCAAATCAAGGGAAAGCTTTCATCGACCAATTGGCCGTCATCACCGGTGCGGACATCGCAGCATCCAATGACTTGACCGGTGGTAAGCCATTTAATGCCAACTGGAATCTTGAGGTCAACAGCGGCAGCATTGAAACAAGCTCTGTCGGGAATCCACAACTGCAGGCGTTGTATCACAATGTACTAAACATTGCTTCGGCAACGCTGAATTTTAATACCGCAGCAAACTTCAACGCTCCAGGGAGCGCAGGCGGTGTTGCAGGCGGCGCTTCAAGTGGCGTGAACGACGTCATCTATCAGGTAAACAATAATTCATCCTATTTATTCAAGATTGACGGCACAGTAAAAGATATTTCCAGAGACCCTGGCGGCTACATCACAACCGACTACTACGATGCCGGTACCGAAACTTCTATTACTTTTTCTTTTCAAACTGGCCAACAGTTTGACGCAAGCTCTATAGTATTAATTACCCAAAGCCTTTCTCAGGACTTTGTCTTCAAAGGCTATAACGCGAACAATACCCTGGTTGCGACAAACAATAAGTCAATTACCGGCGCTAGCGGCACGACAACGACTCTCAATTTTAGTGGCATGACCGGCGTTACTAAAATTATCATGACAGCGACCTCGAACGGTAACAAGGTGCGTTATGCTGGTTTCGACGACATTGTTCTTGCCAACATCCAGCCACCTACCGCCATCACCAGCGCCACCTACGATGCAAGTACCGGCGTACTGGCAGTTACAGGCACAACCATGGTTGCTGGCGATACCATCGTTGCCAACAAATTTACGCTGACTGGTCAAGGTGGTTCAACTTACACGCTGACCGACACCGCCAATACCACTGCGACGAGTGCCACCGCGTTCACACTGACCTTGAGTGCAACGGACAAACTGGCAATCAATGGTTTATTGAACAAAACCGGTACCAGCGCTGCTGGTGGCACGACCTTCAACATCGCAGGTGCAACTGGCTGGGATTCAACAGCCAATTCTGCCGCCGATACCACAGGCAATGGCGTTACTGTATCAAACGTCAACGCCCCAACAATTACCTCGGCTACCTATAATTACACCACGAATACATTTGTCGTCACTGGCACCAATCTGGTCAGTGTCAGCGGTGCCAATAATGACGTCACCGTCTCTACCCTGACCATAACGGGCCAGGGCGGTGTTACTCGTACCCTGACTACCACTGGCAATGTGGAAATCACCAGTGCCACCAGTTTCACGCTCACACTGGCAGGTGCCGATATTGCTGCAGTCAGAGCACTACTCGATAAGAATGGCAGTAGTTCCAGCGGTAGTACTACCTACAACCTGGCTGCAGCAGATGACTGGAATAGCGCCATCACCGGTGGTGATATTTCAGATGCGACAAATGCCATCACTGTATCCAATGCGCCACCGATACTCACGAGTGCCACATACGATGCCAGCACTGGCGTTCTCTCTGTCACTGGTGCCAATATCACCAATGGCGGCACGATAGATATCAGCAAATTGACACTGTTTGGGCAAAACGGCAACTTTTATGGCTTGACCACGGCCAACGTCACGGCCAGCAGCAGCACTGCATTTTCTGTCACGCTGAATGCTAACGACAAAATAAATGTGAATGGCCTGCTGAACAAGAATGGGACAAACGCGGTCAGTGGTACCACCTATTTCGTGGCAGCAGCGACCAACTGGGACGTCACTGCTTCTTCCCCTTCCGATGTGGCTGGTAATCCCATCACGGTCTCGAATGTCACTGCACCGACCATCACTTCAGCCGCGTATGATGCCAGCACTGGTACATTCACCGTCACAGGCACTGGCCTGGTCAAGATAGTTGGTGCCACCAACGATATCACCATCAATACACTGACCATTACCGGCGAAGGTGGCGTCACCCGCACGATTTCTACTACCAGCAATGTAGAAGTCACGAATGACACGACGTTCAGTTTCACCCTGGCTGGTGCAGATATTAATGCCGTCAATATCCTCTTCAACAAGAACGGCGCCAGTTCTACTGGTGGCACGACTTACAATCTCTCAGCTGCAACTGGCTGGGACGGCCCCATCACTGGTGGAAATACCCAGGATTTGACGAACGCTGTGACGGTATCCAATGCGGCCGTCCCTACCATCACTTCGGCAACCTATAACTCCAGTACTGGTGTTCTTATCGTTACCGGCACAGGCTTGTCTATACTGAACGGTGCAGCGAATGACATCGTCGCCAATAAATTCACACTGACTGGTGAAGGCGGTGCCACCTATACCCTGACGGACACGGCAAATGCAGAGATCACATCGGCTACCAGCTTTTCACTGGTACTGAGCGCCACTGACAAGTCAGGTATCAACCAGATTGTCAACAAAAACGGCACTAGTTCCACCGGTGGTACTAGCTACAACGTCGCGGCAGCAGAAGACTGGGCAGCAGGCGCAGATGCAGCCGTTGTCATTGCCGACCTGACCGGCAATGGCATTACAGCCACGGTCGCGGCGCCTACCGTCACCTCCGCCACTTATGATGCCACTACCGGCAACCTGGTGGTCACAGGCACGGGTTTTACCCATCGCGCTGGTGCCACCAACGATATCATTGCCAACAAATTTACGCTGACAGGACAAGGCGGCAGCACTTATACCCTGACCGACACGGCCAACGTTGAAATCAGTTCTGATACCAGTTTTACGCTGATACTGTCTGCGACCGACAAACTGGGCCTGCGCACCCTGCTCAATAACAATGGTACGCAATCAGTAGGTGGCACGACCTATAACCTTGCTGCGGCAGATGACTGGGCCAATGGTGCTGACGCAACACTCAATATCGCCGACCTGGCAGGCAATGGCATTACCGTATCGAATATCGTACCTCCTGCTATTACCTCAGCCACATACGATGCCAGCACAGGCATCCTGTCTGTCACTGGTACCAATCTCGCCAGTGGCGATACCATTGATGTTTCCAAACTGTCCCTGACTGGTCAGGCGGGTTCATATACCCTGACCACGGCCAATGTCACTGCGACCAGTGCTACTGCGTTCTCGGTCACTTTGAATGCTGCTGACAAACTTGCCATCAACGGCATATTGAACAATAACGGTACCACAGCGGTTGATACCACCACATTCAATCTGGCCGCAGCAGCAAGCTGGGACACGACAGTCACTACACCAGCAGATCTGACTGGCAATGCCGTCACAGTCGGCAACGTCACCGCCCCAACCATTACATCCGCGACGTATGACGGCACCACCCACATCTTCACCGTCACCGGCACCAACCTGGTTCAAACGATAGGCGCGACCAACGACATCACGATATCCAAGCTGACCATCACTGGCGAAGGCGGCGCCACCCGCACCTTGTCCACCACTGGCAATGTCGAAGTCACCAGCGCTACCAGCTTCACCTTCACCCTGGCCGGTGCCGACATTGCCGCTGTCGATAACCTGCTCAATAAAAACGGCACGTCTTCCGCCGGTAGCTCCACAACGTACAATTTGGCCGCAGCCGACGACTGGGATAGCGTCATCACCGGCGGTAATATCGCCGACCTGACTGGCAATGGCATCACTGTTTCAAATGCCGCACCAAGTATTTTGAGTTCCACCTACGATGCCAGCACCGGCATCCTGTCTGTCTCCGCCGTCAACATCGTCACTGGCGACACCATTGATGTAAGTAAGCTGTCTTTGACTGGCCAGGCCGGTTCCTACACCCTGACCACCGCCAACGTCACCGCCAGCAGTGCCACGGCTTTCTCGGTGACACTTAACGCCGCCGACAAGCTCGCCATCAACGGCATACTGAACAACAACGGCACAGCAGCGGTTGATACCACCACCTTCAACCTCGCAGCAGCTGCATCCTGGGACGCCACTATCACGTCCAGTGCCGACCTGACTGGTAATGCAGTGACCGTATCCAACGTCACCGCCCCAACCATTACGTCCGCAACCTATGACGGCATCACCCACGTCTTCACCGTCACCGGCACCAACCTGGTTCAAACAATCGGTGCAACGAACGACATCACGATATCCAAACTGACCATCACCGGCGAAGGCGGCGCAACGCGCACTTTGTCCACCACCGGCAACGTCGAAGTCACGTCTGCTACCAGCTTCACCTTTACCCTGGCCGGTGCCGATATTGCTGCTGTCGATAGCTTGCTCAATAAAAACGGCACCTCCTCTGCCAGCAGCGCCACAACCTACAACCTCGCCGCAGCCGACGACTGGGATAGCGTCATCACCGGCGGCAACATCG
>NZ_JBMPPI010000029.1:0-70818 GCF_049340245.1 Undibacterium sp. TC4M20W | reverse complement strand
GCAGGAAGATGAGCGTTACGACCAAATGAAATTGGGACTGTAGCCGCCTTTAGGCGGATCAAGGGTTACCAGCGCCTTTGAGGCGCCCCAGCAATAAACCTCCGGCTTTGCCGGAGGTAATTTAATTGCCTGTGGTTGATCAAACATCGTGAAATGGCGGGCATTATTGATGCCAATGACTTGCAGTTTCGGCGCACCTTGCAACAAGGATTGGTAATAGGCATTCTTTGCTTCAAGACTGATATTGCGCGCAGCAAAATCTGCCGTGTAGTATGGTGATATTTCCAGTAAAGGCACGAGTACTTTGGCCATGTCCTTGCGCAAATCCATACTGACGATTTCATTCACATAATCTGCGGTGGCAGCCGGGTCACTCTTGCCAGTTTGTACCGACAGTTTTTGCGCGAGCTGTTCATTGATTACGCCGATAGTGCGCATGTATTGCAATTGTCTGGCAGCGAAAATTTCCGGGGTTTGCGCTGTCATCTGTGTTTTGAAACGGGCTGCCAGAGCCAGCCGCTGGTCTGCCGGTGTGTGCTCTGTGCCGGGGAACACTGGCAAACCATCTACCGCGATCACCCCACGGATTAATTCACTATGTTGCTGCGCAAACCAGATCGCCAGTGTGCCGCCCATGCTGTGGCCCAGCAATACTGGCTTGTCGAGTTTTTGCTGCTGTATCAATTCCAGCAGGGATGTTTTGGCTTTCTCAAGCAGTGGGCCTTCCGTCGCAGGCTGGCCATCAAATCCTGCAAGCGTGACGACATACAGAGTGTGATTCTTTTCCAGTTGTTTAACGGTGTCATCCCATACCCAGGCACCGCTGGCAAGACCAGGTATAAGTACGATAGGCGTGCCTTGCTTGCCGTGGCGTTCTACATGCAGGCTGCCGGCCTGGAAGTGATTGCCCATGTCCGCAGCATGAGCTGCTAAGGCGCCGCCAAACAGGCAGGCAGCACTGACGATGAATGCTGTAATGAGGTGTTTGATATGCATGATGGTCTCTTGAATTTGCGTTATATAACCAGTTCTTTTATTCAGCTTGAAAGATGGTTTCTATCGCTTGCCCGAACAGTTTTGCGATGCTGAAAGCCAATGGCAGGCTGGGGTCATAGCGCCCGGTTTCTATGGCATTTACAGTCTGCCGCGATACTTCCAGTAAGTCTGCCAACTGTGCCTGGCTCCATTCGCGCTGGGTGCGTAATTCCCTGACGATGTTTTTCATGATGACTTTTCTTTCCAGCTACGCAGACAAGTAATAGCACCCCATGAACCCATGATCAAAGACCAGGTCGCAAACATGCTGAGTTTAGGGAAGCCTGTGATTTCCATGAATCCATAACTAAGGGAAAAGGCGGCTGTGAAGGCGGCTGCCATGCCCAGGTTCTCGAGTGACCAGATGCGTACATATTCGTCCATGCGCTGGAATTGCCGCACAATGGCCCACACCATCAGCAAGGCAGGCAGGATAGGGCTGGCAATTAACAGACTGCGTAGTGGCCCGGCGGGCACTGAGTCTGCGTAGATACTGCTGGCAAATACAAGCAGGCAATAGATGCCCAGTGCAGCAAACAGCTCGCGAAAATAAAGGGACCTGGCTTGTTTCTCACGCATCGTGTTCTCCTGTTATAGATCGTATTTTGTAAGTAAAGTTTGCTTTACATGGGTGGGCAAAAAAAATGCCCTTGCATCCAGGCTTGCTCAACTAAGTCGCCTGTTTACGCGATTTGGGCTGACGGTTTATATATCTGGATGTAAAGCATGCTTGTCATCATATATCAAAAATTAAGCATGTCAAGCACGCTTTACATCGGTTTGAAATTTAAGCTGGAAAATGAAAAAGGCTTGCAGAAGAATATTTCTGCAAGCTTTGTTTCTGGTTCCTGATTTCATGCAGGCCTTGCGGCCCAGACGATCTATGAAATTACAGGATGTTCAGAGTTACTTCGATATTGCCGCGTGTTGCATTGGAATATGGGCAAACTTCATGTGCCTTGTGTACCAACGCTTCTGCTTCTGCGCGGTCCATGCCAGGCAGGCTGACATTCAAAGTCACAGCGAGACCAAAGCCGCCTTTACCATTTGGGCCTATGCCAACCAGGCCATTGATGGAAACATCTGCTGGCAGGGCGATTTTGCCGGCGGCGGCAACAAATTTCATCGCGCCGATAAAGCAGGCGGAATAACCGGCAGCAAACAATTGCTCAGGATTAGTGCCTTCGCCACCTGCGCCACCCAATTCTTTTGGGGTCGTCAGTTTGACGGAAAGTTGATTGTCGCTGGAAACGGCACGGCCATCACGACCGCCAGTTGCTGTTGCATTTGCTGTGTAAAGTACTTGCATGATGAACTCCTGATGTAATTTGCTGGGTTATTTGGGGTTTGCTGCGTTTGTTTCCTGGTTTTTTCTTACGACTACTGAGTCGATGGATGAACTATAGCTAACAATTTAATTGTGTGCAATCTAAATTGCGATTGTTTTTTTCTATCATCGCGATAGCATGCGAATAACAGCTTAGTACAAACGAAGGAAAATATTAAGAATTTTTCAACTGATGGGTTCGGTCGCCATAACTTGAAAATTCATGGATTTAATGACTCAAGGATTTAATAACTCATTACGCAAATCACTAAGCTGGCTGCGCAATTCCATCAGCGTCTCTTTGCTTTGCCCACTGGCACAGAGGATTTTTTGCGGGATATCAAGGGCGGCATTGCGCAATTCCCTGCCTGATGGCGTCAGGGTGATCCTGACCTGGCGTTCATCAGTCTCATCGCGATGCCTTTGCAGCATGCCATTGGCTTCCAGGCGTTTCAGCAAGGGTGTCAGAGTGCCTGAGTCGAGGAACAGAGCATGGCCTATGTCTTTGACCAGCACATCATCCTGCTCCCACAAGACCAGCATGACCAGGTATTGCGGATAGGTCAGGCCGAGGGCATCAAGCATGGGCTTGTAGGCCTTGGTCAGCGCCAGGGAGGACGAATACAGGGCAAAGCAAAATTGGTTTTCCAGTGCCAGCATATTAATCGGTGTTTCTGCGGGTGTTTTCATTTTGGCACTCTGGCAAATTCGTGAATGGATGATATGCAGGCATGATAAACAGTTTTTGCCAGTAATGCGGCACTTCTGCAAAGTCCGGGGTATCGCCTTTTGCGCAGCGTGGCAAGTCGCACAAGGTATAATGTCGGCCATTGCGCGTGCGCCGCCACGCCCCACTGTAAGAGGTAAACCGTGACTTTCATAGAAAAACTTTCCGCTGCCTGGACAGCCAATAATTCCCTGCTATGTGTAGGCCTGGACCCTGATGTCAGCCGCTTCCCTGCAGAGCTGGCGGGTAAGCCGGATGCTATCTATGCATTCTGTAAAACCGTCGTTGATGCGACGGCTGACCTGGCATGTTCCTTTAAACCACAGATTGCCTATTTTGCGGCCCTGCGCGCAGAAGATCAGCTCGAAGAAATCTGCTCTTACATCAAGACTACTTATCCAAATATTCCGGTGATACTTGATGCCAAGCGTGGTGATATCGGCGCAACAGCAGAGCAATATGCACGTGAAGCTTTTGAGCGTTATGACGCCGATGCAGTGACCGTCAATCCTTACATGGGTTTTGATTCAGTCGCCCCTTATCTGGAATGGAAAGACCGCGGTGCCATCGTGCTGTGCCGTACTTCCAATGCGGGTGGCTCTGACCTGCAATTTCTTGATGTTGGTGGCAAGCCGCTGTATCAGCACGTGGCGCAACTGGTGGCGGATAAATGGAATACCAATGGCCAATGCGCGCTGGTGGTGGGTGCTACCTTCCCAAAAGAGCTGGCGCAAGTACGCTCCGTCATCGGTGACATGCCTTTGTTGGTGCCGGGCATCGGTGCGCAGGGCGGTGATATTGCCGCGACTGTACAGGCTGGCAAAACCGCAAATGGCACAGGCATGATGATCAATTCTTCACGCGCCATTTTGTATGCCCAGCCAGCGGCTGGTGAAAGTGCTGCTGATGCTGTTCGCCGCGTAGCGCTGGAAACACGTGATGCCATCAACCTGCATCGCCAATAAAAAGCTGCACCGGGGTGTCACGACATCCCGGTATTTTTTGTATGTCAAATCGTAGTAGCCATTCTGCTTGAGTTGTTTCAGCACCTGATCAAGCTCGTCCCTTAATGGTTCAAGATGCGCCTTTTTTGCAAAGCCGAAAAAGGTTTCCTGTTCCTGCACGACAGGGTAGAGCACCTTGAAATCATTCAGCAGCCCCATCTTCTTCATTTCATGTATCGCCCCCGCATGGTTGCTGATGAGGATATCGAAGCGTTGTGCCAGCGCCATTCTGATAGCGCTGGTCTGGTCGCTGGCGAGTTCCAAATTCAGAACGCCACTGTTGATAAATTCGTCAAATCTGCTGCCATAGCTGATGCCCCTGACTGCGCCAAACCGGTAAGGGGCGAGGCGCGATAGTTCTCCGTCAAAATTGATATTGCTGTCATTCCTGGCCCACAGGCTGATGGTGAGTCTGCAAGACTGCTTCATTGCTGTAGATGATGTATTTCTCACGTTCAGGAGTCTTGAAGACGGTGAAGATGCCGTCGGCTTCGCCATTCTTTACCATCTCCAGGCTACGCCGCATGGGGTAGATATTGATGCTGACCTGATGGCCCATGAGGCGGAAAGCTTCCTTGACGATATCGACGGCAATACCCTTGACCTCTCCCTGTTCCACATATTCATAAGGCGGGTAATGCAGGCTGGCGAGTTTGAATGTGGCAGCAATGCTGGTAGAGCAGCAAAGTGCCAGCAGGATAGCCAGCAAGGGGGAAATAAAGGTTTGCATCTTGTTGCCTCTTTCAGATGCCGTACTCATCAGTTGGCAATGAGCATGTACATGTAGTGCATGCCCATTGCCTGCCGCAAAATCAATTCACGATGCTGCCTGATGATGTGCGCTGATTTTGCATTTTTAGTTGCATTGTTAGTTGCGTTCTTAGTTGCATTATTATCTGCATTAAAAACTATGACGTATGCCAACATGCAGGGCACTGTCACCAGAACCGGCTTCAATCGCGCTGCCTACCGTGTAGCCAGCACCATTCTTGTTGTCTATCTTTGCATAAGCTGCATACAGATCCGTTCGCTTCGACAATGAATAGATATAGGCCACTGCCAACTGGCTGGCATCCTGGTTCTTGACCGTCTTGTCATCTTTGCGGATATACGATGCCAGTATTTTGTTGTTACCAAATGGCACGGTCACACCGAGCAAAAAGTCTGTGGAATCTGTCGATGCCGTTGGTGCAATCAGGCTGCCGAATGGATTGGCAGTATTGCGCAACGGTGAGCTGTTCAAGCCTTTGTTGACACCGTATGCCAGATGCGCTTTTGCCACGCCAAAATCATAAGTCGCAGCCAGCAAAGTGGTTTTGCCATCGTCAGTATTTTTCAGAGTGGCTGTGTCGTTATTGCGGTTGTGGTAACCAAGGCGTACAGCAAATGGGCCAGAGGTATAGGCAATCGCGGCACCAAGCTGGCGACCGGCAGAAGTGTCACCAGCGGTTTCACCGAAGCCATAAGCCAACTCACCAGTCAGACCATCAAAAGATGGTGTGACATATTTCAAGGTATTGTCCATGCGGCTGGAGCCGGCACCAGAGTTAGGCATGATATTGGCAGCGTCACCCGCAAAACCGGTGACGAAAGGATCGGCAAAAGCCAGTGTCAAATATTCCGGGGTGTATTGGCGACCAGCAGTCAGCGTACCAAAATCACCTTTGACGCCGACATAAGCCTGGCGTCCGAACATCAGGCCGCCCTGGCCCAATGAACCTGTATCGACATTGATACCGCTTTCGAGCAGGAAGAAGGCAGACAGGCCGCCACCAAGGTCTTCAGTACCTTTGAAACCCAGGCGCGAACCAGAACCTATGCCGCTCGTCAGTTTGCTGACCGAGCCAGCGCTGCCGCCTCTTTCTAATGCGATGCCGGTATCGACGATGCCGTAAATAGTGACGGATGATTGTGCCATGGCAGATCCGGCGAATGCGCTGATTGCGCCAAATATGGCCAAAGCGAGGTAAGTCTTTTTCATTTGGTTCTCTCAAAAAATAAATAAGGAAACGAAGCCGCTGCTAAAAGAATCGCCTTTGCTGTCTAGCTTTGCTGCATTGATGCATGCGGCAGGCATGCAGGCCGTCTGTTGTGCAAGCGATAAGGTCGATTACCGGCTGTCTTTGCTGCGGTGCAGCCGATAATTTATTATCGATGAAAAATATGATGTTTACATATAAGTTATTTATAAATCGTCGATAAAAAACTAATGATGCGTTGTTAAAAAGTTGAATTGCTATCTGGGAAATATTTTAATTCCCACATGGACGCGGATTGGTGGGTAAAAGAGGGCGGAAATATAAGTCTGTTGACCAGTTCAACATTCCATATTTTTCACTGGCAGGCATGCGCTGGCAACCAAGGGACAGTCCGGTGATTGGCGCACGCGATTTCACTGCTTGCCCGCCAGGAAAAATAGCTGTGGGCAACTTAACGGCGGTCGTGTGAATTGGGTCAGCGAGCGTGATCTGGTTTGCCTTATGCAATGACTCGCGATCAATGCGATGCAGAGCATGACGAATGTGATTGAGTTCTCTCCAAGCGTGTTGGGTTGCCTGCAAGTAAAAAATAAGCAATGAAGTTTATTTTTATGAATAATTAAATAAAAATGTTTAACATTGAAATTAAAAATATCTGAACTATTCTGACATGGTTGGATTTGTTTTCTTACCGCCACTATTCCTCTGAGCTTGCGACTGCCCCGATACCGCAACTTGAATTTCCCATGACTTGAATTTCCCGTGATGTAAACAGCTTTACTCTTTCGCCAATCTAAAGCACAGAGCAGGAGCATACTATGAGTATCCGAAGCAAATTGATGATAACTTTTGCGGCGCTGGCTGCGGTTGTGCTGATCGTTGCTGGCCTGTCTTTGAACTCGCTCGCCAATGCAGACCGGCAGTTCAGTAGTTATGTCCATGGCCTGATGGCGCGTGGCAGCGTCGCAGAAAAATTCAGGCGTGCTGTTGATGAGCGCGCAGTTGCCGTTCGGAATTTGGCGCTGGTGACAAAGCCTGCGGATTTCGACATCGAAAAGGCAGTAGTCACGAGTGCACATCAACGTGTGCAGACCCATTTGGCCAAACTCAAGGCTATGCTTGCACAAGCTTCTGATGTGAGTGAAAAGGGCCGCGCCATGGTGGCCGAGATGGATAGGCTGGAGACCGCTTATACGCCGGTTGCGCTGGATATCGTCAAAATGGCGCTGGAAAATAAACGCGAGGCAGCCATCACTAAAATGAACGAAGAATGCCGCCCATTGCTTGCAGCCATCGTCAAAGTATCCAACGATTACTCAGAAGTCGTTCAGGTTCGTTCCGAGGAACTTGTAAAAACGGCTGAGGATACGTATGCCGCCAGACGCAATTTGCTCATTTCCCTGTGCGTGTTAGCGGTTGGGTTTGCCATTGCCGCTGGCGCGCTGGTCACTCGCTCCATCACTCGTCCCGTAGATCAGGCTTTGCGTCTGGCAACTCGTGTGGCTGACGGTGATTTGACTGCAAGCGCAGACGGGCGGGGCAATGATGAGGTGGCTGCGCTGTTGCGGGCCCTGGGGGGTATGATAGGGAACTTACAAGGTATAGTTTCCAGGGTGCGTGCCAGTAGCGACAGTATTGCTTCTGAATCAGCCCAGATCGCTACGGAAAACTCGAATCTCAGTCAACGTACTGAATTGCAGTCGCGCTCGCTTGAACATGCGGCGGACACCATGGCACAACTTGACGACAACATCCAAAAAAATGCCAACAGTGCGACACAGGCACATCAACTGGCCCAAGGCGCTTCCAAGGTTGCTGCCGATGGCGGTGTCGTCGTTGGGGAAGTGATCGAGACGATGCGGGATATCAACGAAAGTTCGCGCAAGATTGGCGAAATTACCAGCGTTATTGACGGCATTGCTTTTCAGACCAATATCCTTGCGTTAAACGCCGCTGTAGAGGCTGCAAGAGCCGGTGAGCAAGGCCGCGGCTTTGCCGTTGTCGCTTCTGAGGTGCGTAATTTGGCGCAGCGATGTGCCGCTGCTGCCAAGGAAATCAAAACGCTTATCGACCTTAGTGTTGACCAGGTTTCCAGAGGGTCGGCACTGGTGGACCGTGCCGGCAAAAGGATGGAAGATATCGTGGAGTCGATTGAGCGGGTATGCAATGTAGTCACAGAAATTACCGAGGCTACAGTGGCGCAGGGTGTCGGTGTACACAAGATAGGGACTATCGTAACGCAAATGCGTGAGAGCACTCAGAGCAACGCCGTACTGGTCGAGCAAAGTGCCGTTGCGACGGTTAGCCTTAAATCACAGGCAGACCAGTTGGTTGAGGCGATGGAAGTGTTCAAATTATCGACACCGAAGTCAAGCACTGCGGTAAAGGCGTTTACGCCAGTCGTCGATATCAACAGCAAAAGATCATCAGATGAAGTGCCAGTCGTGGATCATGTATATAAACTTTCTTTGCGCTAGCGAGAATTCAGATATGCCCTGAAAATTTTAAAGAAAACTAGTACAAATTATTATAAAAAAAGGCCAGTGACGACAAGTACCTGGCCTTTTTAGTCTTCTCTTACTCTTGAGTCAGCATGATGATGGACAGTATCACGCTTTACCGTAACCACCACCACCCGGAGTCTCGATAATAAAGATTTCTCCTGCCTGCATTTCGGTACTGGCGACAAACCCTAATTCTTCCATGCTGCCGTCATTCCTGATGACATAGTTCTTACCGCAGGCACCTGCTGCACCACCAGCCGCACCAAAAGGCGCATACACGCGGTTATTCGACAGGATAGAGGCCGTCATGTTTTCCAGGAAGCGTATCTTGCGCACGCCGCCATTACCACCATGCCAGCGGCCTGCACCGCCAGAATCTGGCTTGATTTCATAGCTCTCCAGCCTGACCGGATAACGCCATTCCAGTATCTCTGGATCAGTCAGGCGTGAATTTGTCATGTGGGTTTGCACTACGTCAGTACCATTGAAACCTTCACCTGCACCAGAACCACCAGAGATGGTTTCATAGTATTGATAATCATCATTACCAAAGGTGAAGTTATTCATGGTGCCAGGTGAAGATGCGACAACGCCCAGCGCGCCATACAGTGCATTGGTGATGCAACTTGAGGTTTCCACATTGCCGGACACTACCGCCGCCGGGTAACGCGGATTGAGCATCGAGCCTTCAGGGATGATGACTTTCAGCGGTTTCAAACAACCGGCATTGAGCGGGATGTCGTCGTCAATTAGGGTCCTGAACACATATAAAACCGCAGCCATGCAAATCGCACTCGGTGCATTGAAATTATTATTCAGTTGCGGTGAAGTGCCGGTGAAATCCACTTCGGCAGAACGTGATGCATGATCAACGCGAATCGCAACCTTGATGATGGCACCATTGTCGAGTTTGTATTCATAGCTGCTGTCTTGTAATGCGGTGATGACACGTCTTACAGCCTCTTCTGCATTGTCCTGTACATGGCCCATATAGGCTTGTACGACGTCCAGCCCATAGTGCTGCACCATCTTAAGTAATTCATCGACACCTTTCTGGTTGGCGGCGATCTGCGCCTGGAAGTCAGCCAGATTTTGATGGATATTGCGGCAAGGGTATTTGCCGGAAGAGAGCAGGGCGATGGTTTCTTTTTCCAGCAACTTGCCCGCGCTGACCAGTTTGAAATTATTGATCAATACACCTTCTTCTTCGACTACCGTGCTGTCTGCCGGCATGGAGCCAGGTGTGATGCCACCTATGTCAGCATGATGGCCGCGTGAACCTACGTAGAACAAAACTTCGGTGCCTTCTGCATTAAAGGCAGGTGTGATGACGGTCACGTCAGGCAGGTGGGTACCGCCGTTGTAGGGATCATTGAGCATATACACATCACCCGGCTGCATGCTGCCTGCATTGGCGCGAATGATGGTCTTGATGCTGTCACCCATGGAACCAAGATGCACAGGGATGTGCGGCGCATTCGCAATCAGGTTACCTTCTGCATCAAACAGGGCGCAAGAGAAATCCAGGCGCTCCTTGATATTGACCGAGAAGGCGGTGTTTTGCAGGCGCAAGCCCATTTGCTCGGCGATGCTCATGAACAGGTTGTTGAACACTTCCAGCATCACCGGGTCAGCCTTGGTGCCTATGGCCTGGCGTTTGGGGCGTGCTTCCAGGCGGGTGAATACCAGGTGATCTAGTGCCGTGACTTCTGCACCCCAGCCAGGTTCTATGATGTTGGTGGCATTTTTTTCTGCAATGATGGCAGGGCCCTTGATCTTGTCACCGGGGCGCATATCGTCACGATCATACAAGCCCGTGTCATGCCATTGTCCACCTGAGAACAACTGGACGATTTCCACTGGTTGCAAGGCCTGATTGTTTTCTCGTGGTGGCAGGTATTCGACGCTTTCATGGCCTTCACCAGAGCTACCTATGGCTTCGACAGAAATCGCTTCGATGACGAGCTGCTTATTGGACATCAGGAAGGAGTAACGTTTTTTGTAGGAAGATTCAAACTGCTCAATCATGCTGGCAATATCCTGCATGGCCACCACGATGACAGAGTCGGTACCTTCATAGCGCAAGTGCACACGTTGCTTGACGCTGAGGTTTTCCGCCACTACGCCCTGGCTCAGCAAATCATTGCTGGCAGCGTCGGACAAGCGCGCCAGTTCTTTTTCCAGCGCGGGTATTGAGGTGGGTGCGAGTGGCAATTCCATTGCCAGTTCGCGCATGGCAGTCTGGTCAGCCAGGCCCATGCCGTAAGCAGACAAAACACCCGAGAATGGGTGGGCGAACACTCGGGTCATGCCCAGTGCATCCGCCACCAGGCAGGCATGCTGGCCGCCTGCGCCACCAAAGGTGGTCAGGGTATAGTCAGTTACATCATGGCCGCGCTGCACCGAGATAAATTTAATGGCATTGGCCATATTGCCAACGGCAATTTCAATAAAACCTTCAGCCACTTCTTCCGGCGATTTACGTATGCCCGTGGCTTTTTCTATCTCCGCTGCCATGGCGGTGAATTTTTCGACGACAGCATCGCGATCCAGTGACATGTCTGCTTTGGGGCCAAACACTTTAGGGAAGTAAGTTGGCTGGATTTTACCGAGCATGACATTGCAATCAGTCACCGCCAATTGACCACCGCGCCGGTAGCTGGTAGGACCGGGATTCGCACCCGCACTGTCCGGGCCCACGCGATAACGGGTACCGTCAAAATGCAGGATGGAACCACCACCGGCAGCAACCGTATGTATGCTCATCATTGGCGCCCGCATCCGGACACCGGCGACCTGAGTTTCAAACTCACGCTCAAACTCACCTGCGTAATGCGACACGTCAGTCGATGTTCCACCCATGTCAAAGCCGATGATCTTGTCAAAGCCTGCAGTCTGGGCAGTGCGTACCATGCCGACGATGCCGCCTGCCGGGCCAGACAAGATGGAGTCTTTGCCCTGGAAGCGATGTGCATCTGTCAGGCCGCCATTACTTTGCATGAAGAACAGGCGCACGCCATCCATCTTGCTGGCAACCTGATCGACATAGCGGCGCAGGATAGGGGACAAATAAGCATCCACTACGGTCGTATCACCGCGCGAGATCAGCTTCATCATCGGGCTGACCTGATTCGAAATCGAAATTTGCGTGAAGCCCGCTTCAGCAGCCAGTTTGCCTATGATGTCTTCATGCTGGGTATGTCGATAGCCATGCATGAGCACGATGGCTAGTGCGCGGTAACCGTCTTTATATAAAGCAGCGAGTTCTTTTTTGACTGCTGCCTCATCCAGGGCTTGCAAGACATTGCCGTGCGCATCTATGCGTTCATCAACTTCCACGACTTTTTCATACAAGAGTTCTGGCAGGACGATGTGGCGGTCAAACAGGCGGGGGCGGTTTTGATACGCAATGCGCAGAGCATCGCGAAAACCTTTGGTGATCATGAGCGCAGTCGGGTCACCTTTGCGTTCGAGCAGGGCATTGGTGGCAACGGTGGTACCCATCTTCACTGCTGACACCAGCTCAGGCGAGATATTCTGATCTGCAGTCAAACCCAGCAGGCCTTGTATGCCTGCAACGGCAGCATCTTTATATTGTTCAGGATTTTCTGACAGCAGTTTATGGGTCAGTAATTTGCCATCCGGGCGGCGCGCCACGATATCAGTAAACGTACCACCTCTATCTATCCAGAATTGCCAGCGTTGATCTTCAACGAAGTCATTGTGTGCCTGTTTCTGTTCGTTCATTTTGCAACCACCTTTCATAAAGAGATGTTGCCGTTTCTTCGGCAAAGTCTTATCCCGGTCTGTAGCCATTTCTATCCGTGCCTGCAAACTTTGTGTCAAAAATCAGACAAATAATTGTTTGCATTTTATGCCCGGAAATATCAGAAGTAATGGATACCTAATATTAAAAAAGCAAAAAAGTTCACTGTTCTTGTGCATCGCCGCTACAGCGTGGTGCAGTTCTTTTTCTTACTGGTTTTCATCTTAATAACAGCAAGGAAAAAAACTTTATAAACATCTTGTAGATTTTTCCTTTGATGATATTGTAGTAGTTATTGAGATTAAATGTAAGATATTTTATTGACGATTTATCGATAAAACGTTTACGATATAAAACAGTGAGGGAGCAAATGATGTCAGATTCAATTCGCAACAAGCTGAGTTTTTCCTGCATATCTGCTCCTTCTCGCAAGAGATTTGTCGGTATTTATATGCTGGTGGCCGCGATCATGACAGCCAACGCGCAGGCTGAGACAGTGGATATACGCATCGCTACTGCCTATGCTGCAGATAATTTCCAGACGATGAATTTGCAACAGTTTGCCAAGGAAGTAGCAGTTGCCAGCAATGGTCAGGTGAAGATGACGGTGTTCCCTGCGGGTAGTTTATTGAAGCCGGCTGAGATATTTCCTGGTGTGGTGAATGAAAAGGCTGAGGCTGGTGAAGTCATTATGTCCAGCCTGGCGAAAGAGATACCGGTGTTTGGTCTTGATTCCCTGCCATTCACTGTCCGAGGTTATGAAGATGCACGTAATCTGTGGATGGCTTCAAAGCACGAAGTAGAAAAAGCACTGGTCAAGCGTGGTTTGAAGTTACTGTATTCAGTACCGTGGCCACCGCAGAATCTGTATTCGAAAAAGCCATTGAGTTCACTGGCAGATTTCAAGGGTATGCGCATGCGCAGTTACAACCCGGCCAGTGAACGTATTGCCGAACTGGCGATGGCAACGGCAGTGCCAGTGCAGGTGATAGACCTGGAAAAAGCAATCGCCAGCGATAAACTGGATGTGATGATCACCTCGAGCTGGACCGGGGTGGAAACCAAGGCCTGGAGCAAGATGGGGTACTACTACCAGGCGAATGCATGGATACCAAAAAATATTGTCTTCATCAGCCAGAAAGTTTTTTCCAGACTGGATGCTGAAACGCAAAAGAAAATGATGGAGGCAGCCCAGGCCGCAGAAAAGCGTGGCTGGAATATGAGCCGCGACAGTGACGCCGGGTATGAAAACCAGCTACGCAATAACAAGGTCAAGATAGACCGGGTAGATGCACTATTAAGAAATAACCTCGACAGGCTGGGGGAACAGTTTGTCAGGGAATGGTTGAAAACCGCAAGCAGTGAAGAAGTATCGATTTTATTGAAATACACGACTGAAAGGTCGATGAAGTAAATCTTTGACTGGCAAATACAGCATGTCCAGACGAAGGCAGAAGTAGCAGCATAAGAGATGGCTCTCATCAGGTTGGTCACAAGAGTCCTACATTTAATTAAATTGGAGCGTTTAATAATGTTTACAAATACCATCAAAAAAATTGCCCGCGCCGGTCTTCTGGTCAGCCTGGGTCTGAGTTTTTGCTATTCTGCCTATGCGCAGCAAGAAATCAAGATAGGCGTTATCTATCCATTGTCCGGTGCTGCAGCATCGTCTGGCAGTGAAATGAAAAACGCGCTGGAACTGGCTGCCGACATCGTTAATAACGGTGCTAAAAGTGTGCCCAACCTGCCGTTCTCTGCTGGCGGTGGCTTGCCTAATTTGAAGGGCGCAAAAATCAAACTGGTGTTTGCTGACCATCAGGGCAATCCACAAATCGGTGCAACAGAAACCGAGAGACTGATCACTCAGGAAAAAGTGGTTGCTGTGGTAGGTGCCTACTTCAGTAATGTGACTGCCACTTCCAGCCAGGTGGCTGAGAAATACAAAATCCCCTATGTGAATCCTGAATCATCTTCTTCTACCTTGACCCAGCGTGGTTTCAAATGGTTCTTCCGCACGACGGCCCATGATGATCTGTTCGTCCATAATTTCTTTGATTTCTTCAAAGAGCTGGAAGCCAAGAAAGGCATCAAGGTCAAGCAACTGGCTACCTTCAATGAAAACACCTTGTGGGGTAATGAAACCACCAAGCTGGAAACCAAGCTGGCGGCAGAAAAAGGCTACAACCTGGTCAAGACCATCGTCTATCCAGCCAAGAGCACGCAGTTGACTTCTGAAGTGCAGCAATTGAAATCAGCCAGCCCGCAAGTCGTCATGCAGTCTTCTTATCTGGGTGACGCCATCATGTCCATGAAAACCTATAAGGAGCTTGGTTTTTCACCTGACATGATTTTGGCAAACAATGCTGGTTTTACTGATACAGAATTCCGCCGCACGCTGGGCAAGGATGCTGACTACGTCATCACCCGTGAAGTCTGGTCGCCTGATCTGGCAAAAAATAATCCGCTGATCAAGCAAGTCAATGATTTGTATAACAGCAAATACAAGGCTGACTTTACCGGCAATTCTTCCCGTACATTTACTGGTCTGATGACACTGGTCGATGCCATCAACCGCGCCGGTTCTACCGAACCAGAAGCCATCCGCAAGGCACTGACAGAAACCAATATCCCTGCCAACAAACTGATCATGCCGTGGAAGGGCGTGAAGTTTGATGAACATGGCCAAAACGTTTTGGGTTCCGGCATCCTGGTACAGATCATCGACGGTAAATACAACACGGTATGGCCTTTTGACCTGGCGACTAAAGATGTGGTCTGGCCTATGCCTAAGTGGGATCAACGCAAATAATAAAGCTCGTAAAACATGAAGAATGCTCGTCCGGCCCTTGGCTGGGTGAGCAAAAAGATACTCAGTAAATTGTCTGACGAATACCTGACGTCGGTTTTACATAGCTATACATAAGAGGAAGTGCGAGGAGAAATATGTCTCTTGAAATTATTATTCAAACCCTGGCGTCAGGGATCCTGATCGGTTTGATCTATGCGCTGGTGGCGATAGGTTTGACGCTGATATTTGGCGTCATGGATGTCGTCAACTTTTCCCATGGTGAGTTTCTGATGTTCGGCATGTATTCCAGTTTCTGGATGTACTCGCTGTTTGCATTGGACCCCATATTTACCCTGCCTTTAACGGCATTGTTCCTGTTTGCGCTTGGCACGATGTTGTACAAGCTCATCATCAAAAAGATCACTAATGCACCTATGTTGTCGCAGATTTTTACGACCTTCGGTTTGATGATGCTGTTCCGTGGTCTGGCACAGTTTTTCTGGAAACCAGATTTCAGGACTGTGGATCATTCTGTTGTATCCGGTGCTGTACAGGTATTCGGCATACAGGTGGGCATGCCGCAAGTGACCGCCGGTGTGGGAGCCATCCTGGTGACCATGGGGATTTACCTGTTCCTGACCAAAACCCGCGCCGGTGCTGCGCTGGAAGCGACTGCGGCAGACAAGGAAGCCGCACAACTGATGGGTATAGATTCACAAAAAATGTTTGCCATGGCCTGGGGCATAGGTGCAGCCTGTGCTGGTGTGGCGGGTGCTTTGCTGTCCACCTTCTTTCCCATCTTCCCGGAAGTGGGCGCGAATTTCATCCTGATTGCTTTTGTGGTTGTGAACCTGGGTGGTTTTGGTAGCGTGATTGGTGCCTTGTTTGCCGGGATCATCGTTGGTGTCATTGAAGTCATGGGCGGTTTTCTTATCGGGCCGCAATACAAGCTGGCACTGGTACTGGCCTTGTTCCTGGCGGTGCTGATGTTCCGTCCGCAAGGTTTGATGGGCAAGCAATAGCGTAGAAGAGAAGGTAAAAAATGAACATACAAGACAAAACCGTGATCTCGGCGCAAGAGTTGCTGGCGCCAGATTCACATGGCAATTCCTCAGTGAAATACATACTGCTGGCTCTATGCGTGATTGCCGCATTGCTGGTGCCCGTTGTGGTCAAAGACCCATCGCATCAAAATCTGGCGATCTTGATTTTGATGGCAGCACAACTGGGCGTAGCGTGGAATATCGTCGGTGGTTATGCCGGCCAGGTCTCGCTGGGGCATGTGGCTTTTTACGGACTGGGTGCTTACACCTCAACGCTGTTGTTGACGCAGTTTGGCCTGAACGCCTGGGTGGCCATGATCTGTGGTGGCATACTGGCAGCAGCAATCAGTCTCATCATAGGCTGGTCATGCTTTCGTCTCAACGGCCATTACTTTGGCATGGCGACCATTGCGGTGGCTGAAATCATCCAGATCATTTTTACGAACTGGGAATACGCCGGTGCCGCCGTTGGCCTGACCATACCCATGGACCAGCAAGGCTGGGGCAGCATGATATTTACCGACAAGGCGCCGTATTACTACATTGCCCTTGGTCTCTTGCTGGTAACACTGGCGGTGAATTACTGGATAGAGCACAGCTATCTGGGCTATTACTTCCGCGCCATCAAGGATGAGCCAGATGCAGCACGTAGCCTGGGTATCAACCTCAGTCGCTACAAACAAATCGCTTTTGCCGTCAGTAGTTTTTTTACGGCGATTGGTGGCAGCCTGTATGCGCAGAAGGAATTGTATATAGACCCGGGCTCAGTCCTGCACACAGGCCTGTCGATCAAGATGGCACTGGTATCTATTCTTGGCGGGGTGGGTACTTTGCTGGGGCCGGTCATAGGTGCAGGTGTGTTGACCTTCATTGAAGAAGGCACGCGTGCCCTGTTTGGTGGTTCTGGCCGTGGTACTGATCTGGTCATCTATGCCGCATTGATCGTGGTGATTGCTGTGTATTACCCGACCGGTGTACTGGGCTGGATCAAGCAATTTTTTGCACGCAGAAAAGCAGTCAAGGCACAAAAAGAACAAGACGTACAAGAGGCAAAAAGGGAGGCAGCATGAGCTTGTTGCGAGTAGAGAGCGTCAGCAAACGCTTCGGCGGCATTACCGCCAACCAGGATGTCTCATTTGAAGTGGGCGCAGGCAAGATCGTCGGCCTGATAGGCCCGAACGGTGCAGGCAAGACCACGATGTTCAATTGCATCGCCGGCTATGCACCGCCAACGACTGGTGAAATCTGGATGAATGATATCAAGGTATCCGGCATGAGCCCCGAGCAATGTGCGCGTGCCGGCATAGGCCGAACCTTTCAGGTGGCACGTACTTTTACCAGCATGACAGCGCTGGAAAACGTCATGGTCGGTGCCTTCCTGATCAACAAGAATGTGGGCGATGCCAGACAAAGTGCCACCAAGTTGCTGAACTTCGTCAACCTTGGGCAGTTCAAGGACAAGCCTGCAGGCAGCATGACCATCAGTGAGCAGCGCCGCCTGGCGGTGGCACGTGCACTGGCGGTCAGGCCACGCCTGTTGCTGATGGATGAAGTCATGGCGGGCCTGAACCCGACAGAAGTCAAAGAGACGGTAGATGTAGTCTTGAAAATCCGTGAAGAAGGTATTTCCTGTCTCATTGTTGAACACGTGCTGGAAGGCATCATGCCGATTGCTGATGCGATAGTGGTGCTCGATTATGGCAAGAAAATAGCCGAAGGCAGTCCTGAACAAGTATCTAACGATCCCAAAGTGATCGCTGCTTACCTGGGAGATGAATGATGCTGCAAGTAAGAAATCTGAGAGTCAGTTATGACGGCGTGCTAGCCCTGTCCAAAGTTGATATCGATGTAGAGAAGGGCAAGATCGTTGCCCTGGTCGGCGGTAATGGCAATGGCAAGACCACTACTTTACGGGCGATTGCTGGCCTGAATGCGGCAGACGATGGTCAGATCGTATTCGACGGCAAGCCGCTGGAAAAAATCCCGGCCAGCAAACGGGTAGGGCTGGGCTTGTCGCTGGTGCCGGAAGGGCGGCGCATCTTTGCCCGCCTGACGGTAGAAAGAAATCTGCAACTCGGTGCCTATACCCGCCGTGATGATGATGAAGTGGCTGAATCCATAGATACCATGTACACGCTCTTCCCCATCCTCAAGGAAAGGCGTTACCAACTCGCTGGCACCATGAGTGGTGGTGAGCAGCAGATGCTGGCGATAGCCCGTGGCCTGATGGCCAAGCCCAAGATGCTCTTGCTGGACGAGCCATCCTGGGGTATCGCCCCCAAGTTTGTCACCAAGGTGCTCGACACCATACAGCTGATCAATCAGCAGGGTATGTCGATACTGCTGGTTGAGCAAAACCTGCACAAGGCGCTGGCAATTGCGCATCACGGTTATGTCATACAGACAGGTCGTATCGTCATGCAGGGTACGGGACAAGAGCTGCTCAACAATGACGACGTCAAGAAAGCCTACCTGGGCGTCTGACAGCATATAAATGGCAGTAAGCAGATCGGCGGCAAGTGCTTGCACTTGCCGCTGGCCTGACTCGTCCGCAAATTTAGCAGGTTTTTGAATCAGGGGTTAGCCATGTTGAACAAGTACATCAGGAACTGGAACATAGGCCATAAGCTGGGCCTGGGTTTTGCATTTGTTATCTTGCTCATGCTGGCGCTGACGGTGACGGGATACACGCAACTGGGGCGGGTCAACCAAGGTGTGAATCTGGTCGTCAAGGAAGTCTATCCCAAGACGGCGACAGTCAACCGCATCAAGGCTGATCTCGACCACATCGCCCGCAGCATGCGCAATCTCTTGCTGCTATCGACTCTCGATGAAAGAAAACCTGAACAGGCAGCCATCGATAAATCAGGCAAACAGATAGAGCTTGATCTTGCACAGTTTGGCAAACTGGCCAGCTCGGCAGAAGAGAAAAAGCTACTGCAGGCCGTGCTGGCAGCGAAGCAGCGCTACCAGCCAGTTCTCGACAAATTCCTCAAGCTGGTGGTGGAGAATGAGGTGGAGCAAGCCAAGGATCTGGTCTTGCCAGAGATCGCTCCTTTGCAGGACCAGTATTTTGCCGCACTTGATCAACTGGTGACATTGCAAACCAGCCAGATGGAACGTAGCGGCAGCGATGCTGCTTCTATATCCGGCGCGGCACAAGTGTTGATGATCATCTTGCTGGCTTTCGCGGGTCTCGTGGCAGTGTCGATTGCCATCTTGACGACCAGGGCGATTACGGCTTCTCTGAAGGCGGCTATCCTGCTTGCCGAGTCGGTAGCGAGCGGTGATTTGCGGGCAGATATAGAAGTCAGGAGTAATGATGAAACAGGTCAATTGCTGACATCGTTGAACCAGATGAGCCAGAGTCTGATTAACACTGTAGGCCAGGTCAGGAAGAGTTCAGAAAATATCGGCCTTGCCTCACGTGAAATTGCCAATGGCAATATGGATTTATCCAACCGTACTGAGCAGCAGGCATCTGGTCTGGAAGAAACTGCGGCGTCGATGGAACAACTGACAGCGACTGTCGGGCAGAATGCAGAGAACGCCGCCCAGGCACATGACCTGGCGGGCAAGGCTTACCAGCATGCAGGCAAAGGCGGCAAGGTCATTGATCAGGTAGAGCTGACCATGGGCGCGATCAAGGCCAGCTCGAATAAGATAGTCGATATCATCGGTGTCATTGACGGCATTGCTTTTCAAACCAATATCCTGGCATTGAATGCAGCGGTGGAAGCCGCACGTGCTGGTGAAAACGGGCGTGGCTTTGCGGTGGTGGCGGCCGAAGTGCGCAACCTGTCGCAAAGATCGGCCAGTGCGGCAAAAGAGATCAAGACCCTGATTGCCGATTCAGTCGGGCAGGTCGATGCTGGTGGCAAGCTCGTCAATGAAGCCAGCCTGACCATGCGCGATATTGTCAGCTCAGTCCAGCATGTGGCTGAGATCATCAGCGAAATCAGCGCGGCCAGCCGCGAACAGAATACCGGCATAGTCCAGGTCAACCAGGCTATCAGCATGATGGACCAGATGACTCAGCAAAATGCGGCCCTGGTCGAGCAGGCGGCTGCGGCAGCCCGGAGCATGCAGGATGAAGCTGAATTACTGGTGGAGACGGTGGCTGTGTTCAAGCTGGAAAAAGCAATGCAGGCGGCACCAGCACGGGTGGATATACCGGTACATGCCAGACCGGCATTGCGCATGTCCAGCAATAGCAAAGTGCTGCGTAGCTAAAGTGAATATGGCAGACGAAGTATCAAGGCTGTGGATAAAAACATAAAACATCGATTTTTTATTGATAAATCAACGCGAAAAGACTGACTTTTTTCTCAAAGAAGATAAAATCAGGCTATGAATTACGCCAGTTTTTATTCAATTTATCTTTAAAGAATCATTATGTCCACAACCAAACCTGTCAAAAAAGCCACCCCTAGTCCGGCTGCATCTACTGCCACGCCAAGGGTACCTATCGTCTCCTCTTCCCATCTGGCTGAGGGCAGGAGTGCAGAATTGAGTGAATTTGAGTTTGGAATGATCATTGCCAGCAATGCCTTCAACCGCTGGGCGGTCAGGTGCATGGCAGCGGTGGGCATGAAAGACATGACCATCACCGATGTATTGGTGCTGCATCACATCAACCACCGGGCGCGAGAGAAAAAACTGGCCGACATCGCCTTCATCCTGAATATCGAAGATACCCACATCGTCAATTATTCATTGAAAAAACTGCAAGCGCTGAAGCTGGTGCAAACAGAAAAGCGCGGCAAGGAAATCCTGTATTCGACCAATGAAGCAGGCCGTGATATCTGCCGTCGTTATTCTGAAATCCGTGAGCAGGTACTGGTCTCGGCACTGACGGGTGATGGTACCGAGAGTTTTGAACTAAGTGAGCTTGCACGCTTCCTCAGGGTATTGTCAGGTTTGTACGAGCAGGCAGCCAGGGCGGCAACGTCCTTGTAAATCCCGCCCCCATGCAGCGTTTCCTGTCATGGGGACGGCCCTGCTGTTACTGCTCCTGATTCAATTGCCTGGCCTGCTTCTGGTTCTTGTTGATGTTAATCGCCAGCAAGATGACGATGAGTTTGAATATCATGAAAGCGATAAAGATACTCAGGGCCAGTGGCAATATCATCAGGGCAACAGCGATCACCATGCAGATCACCAGCAAATGTGGCAGTGGCAGGGCCATCATCGCCAAAAAGGCTTTGCGGCACAGGTAAAAAAACTCATGGGCAGCCTGGCGCATCAGTGTAAATAATTGTTCGGTTTGAGCAGATTTCATGTCATTTCCCTTTGTTTTCTGTTTTTTCAATATCTTGCTGCGATGAATACAGATTACGCCTTCGCCATCTGACATGCACCGGCTTTGCGACGAAATGCGTGAATACGGGATTAAAAGGTAGCCAAAGCCTGTGAAATGGATAGAGGCCAGTAAGTGCAATTGATAATTCATGTAAGCAGACTTTGCCAAACCTGCATAAACAGGTTTCACAAGGTACAATAAAAAATCGTCAGCATTCTTATTGCTATCATGACAGACCAAAAAAACACTGAATTCGCTTTCCTTGAAGCCTTTACTGCGGAATTGTCTGCCAAAAAACTGGTATTCCCCACGTCTTTGGGCGCAACCATGAAGATCAGGAAGGCGCTGAGCCAGGCCGACATCTCCACCGACATGGTGGCGCGCATCATAGGCACTGAGCCTGTCTTGTCGGCCAAGGTGCTGCACCTGAGTAATTCAGCCAGTTTTAATGCCCAGGGGCGCAAGATCGGTGACTTGCGTGCTGCCACCAATTTGCTCGGATTTTCTGCGGTACGCAATCTCGCCATTTCCATAGGCATGAAGCAACTGGCGGAAAATAAATACAATGGCAGCCTGTCTGCCCAGATGGATGGTCTCTGGCGGCGCAGCCTGCGGGTGGCAGCTCTCGCCATGGTCATAGCCAGGACATATACCCGCCTCAGCGCTGACAAGGCCATGCTGGCCGGCCTGCTGCATGATATAGGCAAGTTCTATATCCTGAACCGGGCTAACCATTACCAGGAATTGTTCAAATCTGAGCAGGTACTATGGGATTTGATCGACCACTGGCATGCCAGTATAGGCAGCGCGATACTGGAAGACTGGGAAATTTCTGACGATATCCGTGTCGCTGTCATGGATCACCGTGACCACCAGCCTGGCCCTACCCACAAAGTTGGTTTGATCGACGTCGTGGCAGTGGCAGATTTTCTGGATGCGCATTTCGTCAATGAAAGCATAGACACGCTGGACTGGAACACTGTACCAGCCAGCTTTAAATTACTGAATATTGATAAAGACAATATTGAGGCCCTGATGCAGGAAACCAGGACGGAACTTGCCCTGGTATTGAAGGCAATTAACTAAGTTCTCAAAACTCAGCTTTCAAAACTAAACTCTCAAAACAAGCTCCCAGAAACTAACTCAGCAAGGCACGTAAGCGTTCATTGCCTGCCCGGCTGACAGGTACCTGGGTACCGCTTTTCAGGACAGCAACCTGGCTGTCCTTGCTGGTTTTTTCCATTGACTGTACTGCAGTGATCTGTACCAGGAAAGAGCGGTGTACCCGTACAAATTTGCCAGCATCAAGCTGGCTTTCAAGTTCAGACAGGCTCTGGGTTTTCATATACGATTTGCCTGCCGCATGGATAAGGATATAGTCGTCCTGGGCTTCGACATAATCTATGCTTTCCAGTGGCACGACATGTACCTGCCCACGGTCACGTATCAGCAGACGTTGCAGTTTCTCGCTTTGCTGGGCCAGCATTGTTTCCAAGGCTTGCGTGCTTGATGAGTTAGGCGAGGTAGGTGAGTTGGCTGAGGTTTCCTGTATGAGCAGCTTGCGTGCCTTGCCCAGTGCTTCGTCAAAACGCTGTTGGGAATAGGGTTTGAGGAGATAGTCAACCGCATGCAGGTCAAAGGCTTTCAGCGCATATTGATCATAGGCCGTCGTGAAGATCACGCCGCTGCGCCTACCTGTCAGTTCCAGCACTTCCAGCCCTGACAATTGCGGCATCTGTATGTCCAGCAAGACTAGGTCGGGATTGAGTTTGTTGATGGCATCGACAGCTTCCAGCCCGGTTTCGCATTCACCTATGACGTCGAGGTCAGGATGAGCGCGCAAATATTCCAGTGATAATCTGCGGGCCAGTTCTTCGTCATCGACGATCAGGACTTGTAAGCGCTTATTCATACTTGCTCATGCTTATTTTGATTATTGGGTTTGATTATTGGGTTCAAAAGGTAAAGCCATTTCCAGCGTAAACTTTTCATCTCCGCGCTGCCAGCTGACTCGCGCCTGTTCGCCATACAAGGCAAAAAAACGCTGACGCAGGTTGACCAGGCCGAGGCCATTGCCCGTACTGTTGCCGGGCTCAGCGCTGACGGGATTTTCTACCGCAATATGCAGCCAGCCTTCGCGCTGGAATATCGTCACCTTGATCAGGCCGCCCTTGGGCAAATTACGTATGCCATGCTTGATGGCATTTTCCAGCAAGGGTTGCAATATCATAGGCGGGATCAGGGCGTTTTCTGCTTCTTCCGTAACTTCAAACTCTGTATCCAGCTTTTTGCCAAAACGGATTTTTTCTACTGCTAAAAAATTTTCACACAGACGTAATTCATCCTTGAGGCTGATTTTTTCTTTTTCGGCAATCGCCAGGGTTTGCCTGAAAAAGTCAGCAAGGGCTATCGTCATCGTCCGTGCAGCAGTAGCATCAATCGCTGTCAGGGCGCTGATGGAATTGAGGCTGTTGAACAGGAAGTGCGGGTCAATTTGCGAGCGCAAGACCTGTAGTTCAGCATCTCTTGCCAACAGCCGTGAGGCCGCTTCCCGTCTTTCTGCCTCACGTATATTGTCGAAGGCGATATATACATCAAAGGCCAGCAGGGCCAGCAGGTAAACCGCAAAGCCTGTGATAAAAAACAGTACCAGCAAATGACTGCTCAGGTGTAGCACCTCCACATCATCGGATGCCAGTACCAATACCCGGTTCCAGCCATAACACAGCCCCAGCCAGCTAAGGCCAGAAATCAGGGCTGCACCGGCAAACACCAATGCAGCCAGGCTGAAGCTGCGACGGTTGAAGGGTATTGAGCGACAAACAAAATAGGCTGAAGAAGTCAGGAAGCTGCCAAACAAGGCCAAAGGTAAAGAGAATAACAGGGCAAATGACCAGTTTGCCAGATCAGCCGCCACCAGCAGCCTGGCGATCAGCACCCCTGTCATCATCCAGGCAATGAGATAGACCAGGAAACGGCGGCGGTCTGACAGAATAGGGTGCATGGATCTCTATCTTTAGTTGATGATTTCAACGCCACCCATGACGGCATAACCCTTGATGTAAAGCTTCTTCGCATTCAACATCGGTGGCACGGTCTTGTCATCAAAGCCACCGAGTATGGGCGAGCCATGCGAAACCACGGTCCAGTCATTTGGTATCTTCAGGACGATGCCGCCCCACATGGCAAATACATTCAGGGTTGCTTCTGACTGCATTGACGCAGCACGCAAATCCAGTTCCACCCCACCCATGATGCAATTGATTTCACCACCGCGAAACTCCTGCGAGCTGTTTTGCAACTTGTTGCCACTCATGACAGCGACGATATTGCAGATTGCATCTTGGTTCGTGCCATTGTTGATCAGTTTTTCCTGATCGCCTATCTTGCCCTTGAAGATCACCATGAGGCCGGCAAAAATCATGAATACCGGCCACCAGTCACGCATGCGGAAATAAATGATACCCATATGATGCAGGATCAACAAAGCGCCTAGGCCAACAAAGCCGCAGCCTATGATGTAGCCTGCCGTAGTGTCGCTTTTTGAAATTTTCAAGGCACCGACGAAGATGAAGACCATGGGCCAGAAGTGAAAGACTTCTCGTACGTTGAACAGGTTCAGATTGTCTAGCAGGGCCAGCGCGCCAAAAATCAGGAGCATGCCCCCGATCAGGATGCGGCCTTGAGGGTTATTGTTTTTCATTTTAATTATCCGGTATTGGTGAGTATTCGTTGTAGATAAGGTAGATATTTATTTTTGCGTGTCCCTGGCCGCCAGCAAACCACCAACCAGATGCTGTATTCCAAAGGCAATCAACAGCAAAGGCCAACTGGTGCGAAAGCTCCAGCCCCACAGGTGTTCTATCGAGACATATAGCCACAGTGCAAAGACCAGGCTGAAACAGCCTTTGGCAATATGCTCAGGCTTGCCAGGACTGATGATATCAACCAGGCCGCCTATGGCGATCATGGCGGGCAGCAAGAACCAGTAATCAAGCGCCTGTATTACATCCAGGCGATCCATCAAAAAGACGCTACCTGCGACTATCAGGGTAAGGCCGAAAAACAAATTGCCTTTGCTGTGACGCTGGGTTTCAGAATTTGCAGACATATCTTGACCTTTCTTATTATCAAAAACTTCTGTGTTTTTGTTCCGTAAGATCAAGATACGCAAAGCAAAGTCACTTGTCGCGCTCCTTTCGGCGAATGGCGGCTTTCGTCGGTGATTGACGAAAAGCCAGAGAGAATAGTGCTGGATTGATTAAAATGCAGTATCAACAGCCCTGGACAGCGCCATCATGGCATGGCAGGCGTCAGCTCAAGAGTTGTATGAAATGTTCAGCAGTACGTACGATGCGCTTGGATTCCGTGCCAAACAGGTCGTGCGTCTCCTGCACTATGTATTCATTGGACCCCTTGGTACAGTACAGCAAACCACGGAAATTCGTCCCCAGATAAGTAAATGGTGCCAGCTTGGTCTTGACCAGCACATCGCTGCCTATCAGGGCTCGCAGTTTGCGCTCTACATCATAGAGGCTTTTTTCATCCAGAGTGACTGTCGCCCCCTTGGGTGTGGGGAAGGCCGATTGAAAGGACGGGTTTTGTCCCATGGGGTTCCTGAACGAGATTTTAATGCCCAGCTTCAGGAACTTGGATACGGCGGTAAAGTCGTTTTCGTCATACATGGCAATGTCCCGGATAGTTATGCCGCCATGTGCGATGGCAGCACTATATGATGTGGAAAGATTGCCAGAAATCAGGCATTTGCACAACTTTTCTTGTCGCCTGTGTTCATCAAAATCATGCCGTTTTACATACTGTAACCCTTGGCCATGAGTACCGCACCAACAAGAATGAAGATGATGCCAGCCAGTTCCAGTTTCAATATGGTCTGTATGGTGTTGGCCTGTGCATCAGGAAATACCGGCAACTGGTTTTGCTTGATCGCCTTGCCCCAGCGCAGGAATACCACGGTAGGGTAGATGGATAACAGCCCAACAACGATAAAGGCAGTCATCTTGAGCATGAAGGCATGACTATGCAGATAGTAATCCTGGCCTTTTTCAAAGTACATCACGCGCAAGACTCCCAGCACGATGATGAGCATGGCGCTCATGCCATAGATGCCGTCGATAAAGCGCAGGCTTCTGGCCGATGATACGGTAAGCGGCTGGCGCACCAGTACAAGTTCTGCCAGCAAAGTGCTGACCAAAGTAAAGGCGGCGATATGGTGCAGCAAGGCGACGATGATATTCACGGCGATGGCTCCTTTGGCGACTGGCAGGAAAGTGCAGAAAGTCTAAGCCATTTATGCCTTGCTTGCTTAAAAAATAAGACCAGGTCTGTGAATTTTGTCGCCAGCCATCAAAAAACTGGCGTGAGCGGTGTTATTGCTGCAGAGCATCACAGAGCGGCAGGCTAAGCGCCTGCAGGATATTGCCTTGTTTGTCCTGGGCAAACGCCAGTACCGACAGGCTCTTGCGTTTGGCATTGGCGGGTACACTCAGTTGGGCGGCAAAGCTTGCTGCCTTGCCAGCGCTGAGTGGGTAAGCATCACCCCATTCCCTGGCGACAAAGTCATGCTGTAAAGTGGCGCCACGATTTTCGCCTGCCTGTATCTTGCTGACCAGGCCTTGCTCAAGCAGGGCAAAATGCAGCTTTGCATCTTGCCTGCTATTGCCTTGCAGAGTGAAAAACAGCCTGTTATCTGCCAGTTTTTCTATGCCCAGACGCAATGATGCTGTGGCAGCTTGTTGATTGATACGGCGTATGTCATCTGCCATGCCATTGCGCCAGCTACGCAATTCTTTGCCAGCGATGAAGATTTCTGGCGTATAAACAGTGCGGCTATTCGCCAGATCAGCCAAAGTCCTTTGTCTGTCGGTATAAGTCTTTTTGGCAAACACATCTTTCCAACCCAGGTAATCCCAATAATCGACATGCAGGGACACGGGAATGACTTGTTCACTGTTCAAGCCCGTGCTTTGATACAGACGACTGATGGTTTTGTCGGCGGGCGGGCAGCTGTCGCAGCCTTCAGACGTGTATAGCTCAAGCAGGGCGACAGTATGTGCGGGGCTGGATTTACTGCAGATTTCGGCGGCTTGTGCGTTGCTGGTGGCATAAGCAAACAAGCTAAGCAAGATCAGGGCTTTCATGGCTATCCTCATAGTATGGATAGCCATTAGTTGTACTTAAACTGTTTTGCTTACATCTTGATGTTTGCTTATTCGCCTATCTGCTTTTTCCAGTCCGCATAGTTTTGCGGGACATTGGCGTCTGGCACCATGATGGTTGACAGGCTTAGTTTGAGTGCAGCCAGTTCTTCTTCTGTATCAGCGTAATCGGCAGACAAGGGCAGGCTGAGCAGCTTGTCCTGCAATGCAGAAAATTGCAAGGATGGATGCTGGTCTGACAAAGTCTTTATCGCATGCTCATCAGCCTGGTTCAATGCACCCTTAATGGCATACACAATCAGGTTGTAGCTGTCAGGTGAACGCGTCCAGCTGACCTGGCGCGCAAACTGCTGGCGCAAGCGGCTCAGCATGCCAGTCAGGGCACTGGGTTTGCCCCAGACATTGGCAACCATGATGCCATTTGCGACCAGATTGGCATGGCAGATCGCATAAAATTCTGCCGTGTTCAAGTCCGCTACCAGGCCATTTTCGTCATAGGCATCCAGCAACAAGACATCGGCATCATAAGTATTGTCCTGCAAGTGGGTCACTGCATCGCAATGGATGACTTGCAGGCGTTCATCGTCCGGTGGCAGCATGAACAGCTCACGCATGGCGATCACGTCTGCATTGATTTCAAGCACAGTGATGCGGCAGTCTGGCAAATGGCGATAGCAATATTTGACAAGTGAGCCACCGCCCAAGCCTATCAGCAGGATATGGCGAGGCTGTGGGTGGAACATGAGCAAGCCCATGACGGTACGTGAGTAGGCACACACCAGTTCATCCGGCGCATTCAGCTTCATCGCGCTTTGCATGCACTTGGGGTTCAGGTACATGATACGCAGATTGCCATCATCGAAGTGAAAGGGGCGGCCCTCATGTACTTTTTGTATTTCTTTGAGACGGCGGATATGCTCGCGCTCAGCCGCTGGCACCTGCTTCAGGAACAGGCTGGAAAGGCTTTGCCGGGGTTTTTTCATATCCGCTCTCTTCAGTTTGGTCAGCCGGCCAGTTGGGCTTTCAGTGCTGCAATCTGGCTCAGCAATTCACTGTTTTCAGTTTGCAAGTGCATAACTTGTTGACGCAGGTTGCTGAGTTCATCTGCATTTCCAACATTGCTGCTGGCGTTGTCTTGCCTGCCTTCGATCGCTGCAGGCGCGGCGGTATCACTGGAAGCAGCGGCAACCGCCTTGGCAGGAGCTTTTTGCTCGCGTACTTTTTCCCTTACCTGACGGGCGGCTTGTTGCAATTCCTTGCGGCCACCAGCAACGGCGGCGACCTGATCTTCATTGGGTAGGGAGGCAATCGCTGCGGCCGCACTGATGGAGATGGTGCCATCGCGCACAGCCTGCACCAGCTCAGGCGCTGCCGCTTTCTGGATCTTCTCTATCTGCACCACGGCATTACTGCTGATGCCTGCGAGGCGGGCGATTTCCTGGCGGCTTTGGGTAGGTTTGACGACCGGGACAGCGACTTCGTTTTCCGCATTGTCTGATGGTGCCTGTTCTTCCTGTGCTTTCATGCGGGCCAGCACGATTTCCTTTTTACGCAAGGCCAGCATGCCGCGCTGGAAGTCAGTGACGCTGCGACGACCCAGATGGTTGTCTATCATCCACAATTGCACGTCTTCGATATTGCTGAAGTTGTCGTTTTGAACAATATTGTAGGGCAGGTTGTGGCGCTGGCAAATTGCGTAGCGGTTATGACCGTCGATCAGGATATCACCCCAGCATACCAGGGCATCACGGCAGCCTTCAGTCAGGATACTGCGTTCCAGAGCTGTAAATTCATGCTCGGTCAGGGGGTCTATATAGGCGCGCAAGGCCTCATGGATGATGATACTCATACAATAATATCCAGGCTGGAATTTTTCGGGGAAGGCGGCATTGTAGCCGAGAACAGGCGCAACACCGTTGTCAGCGGGTAGCACGTGTACAATACTGGTCTTTCGGCGTAATCTTTCAGGCAGCAAGCTGCCCTATAGAGTACGCCCATTTTATAGACTATATTCGTTATAAAGATTGCCATGGATACAATGCATCCACAGCCGCAGTTTCCAAACGCACTTCATGACAGACAGGAAAAACCAGCATGATGACCTATGAAGAATATCTGGATGAAGTCACGACTTTAATGACAGAGAGATTTGACCTTAGCGATGATGAAGCCATCAAGCATGTGATGCGTGCCCAGGCCGCCGAGTTTTTTAGCAAGCATGACGATGTTCCTGAAATGCGTACACAAGAGCGGGCAGAGCAGGATGCCAAGACGATTTATGACATGCGCAACAAGTCACGCGGTCATGCCCCAGTCAAGCTGGTAAAAACTGGCGGCAAGCCACGCAAAGCCTAAGCACGCAGACCGGATGAAAACACCAAAACGACTGCAGCCCCTGCAGGAAGAAGGTTTGATTGACGAAGTCATGCGCCAGCTCATGAGTGGCAAGGAAGCCACCGTGTATGTCGTGCGCTGCGGCGAAGAAATTCGTTGTGCCAAAGTCTATAAAGAAGCCAGTCAGCGCAGTTTTAAAAATGCTGCGTCTTACCAGGAAGGCCGCAAGGTCAAGAACAGCCGCCAGGCCCGCGCCATGGAAAAAGGCACGCGCTATGGCCGCAAGATGCAGGAAGAAGTCTGGCAAAACGCCGAAGTCGATGCCTTGTATCGCCTGGCTGCCGCCGGTGTCAAAGTCCCCAGGCCGTATATCTGCCATGAAGGCGTATTGTTAATGGATCTGGTGACAGATGCCGACGGCAATGCCGCACCCCGCCTCAACGATGTGGAATTGACGCCCGAACTGGCGCGGCAATACCACGCCCAGTTATTGCATCAGGTTGTGCTGATGTTGTGCGCTGGTGTCATCCATGGTGATTTGTCTGAATTCAATATCCTTGTTGATGAAGAAGGGCCGGTCATCATCGACCTGCCGCAGGCGATAGATGCCGCCAGCAATACCGAGGCAGGCGTCATGCTGGAACGCGATGTGAATAATCTGGCGACCTACTTCGGCCAGTTTGCACCTGAGCTCAATGGCAGCAAGTTTGGCAAAGAAATCTGGAAGCTGTTTACCGCAGGCTTGCTGACACCAGAAACCGCGTTGACCGGCATCGTTGCACAGGATACCCGTCCAGTTGATCTGGGCGCTGTCATGGAAGAGATAGAGTCCGCCATCTTTGAGGAAAAAGAACGGCAAAGGCGTTTGCTGGAGATGTAATCCTTTGCATGTTTTTGAGCGTTAATTTCCTGATTTGACAGGAACTCTTGCCCCTGATCCTTGTCCATCTTCTACATTGCTCAACAAATGCAATGGTTTAGTAAAGGGAGATGCGCATGATTAAAGGAAGTTGTTTTCACCTTCGCCACGTCAGAAAAGAAGATGTCACGACGCTGACGGATATGATGAATCACCCCGATGCCAAGGGTGATTTCTTATCTCAGGAATTGCTATTGCCAGGTGCGGCAGAGAAAAAATTTGACGATGAATCACGTTCCAAAGAGCAGTCGGAGACGTTTTTAATCATCGATGAAAACGGCAAGATGATAGGCCGTGTTTTTCATTTCAAGACTGTACCGTATTTCAATTCCCGCGAAATCGGTTATGGCATGTTCGTCAAGAACCTGCGAGGCAAAGGCATCATGACCGAGGCCGTCAAGTTGCTCAGAAATTATCTGTTCAACACGCTGCTTATCAATCGCCTGGAAATTCATATGAACGTTGATAATGTCGCTTCAGAAAAAGTGGCAATTAATTGCGGCTTCGAGAAAGAGGGGATTGCACGTGGTGCTCTTTTCACTCATGGAAAACATAGGGATATCGCGATGTATGCCTTGCTCAGAGAGGACTGGGAAAAACTGGTTTAGCCAGCTTAGCTCATCAAACTTCATTTCCTTACCGGATAAATCTTGAGTAAAGCCGTATTGATCTTGCGCATTTGCTCTGCACTGACATCCTTGCTGCACACGATGTAACGGTTCAAGCCTGCAGGCATGCCTTGTAAATCCATTTGCGTGGTCTGGCTCAGGCTTTCTTCCTTATCTTTCAGGTATTCCCAGTCTTCCCTGTCTATCAGCATATAGGATGCGCGGTTGGCTGCTACCATGCGTGCCATGATCATGGGCAAGGTAGTGCTGCGTTCGACCTTGTTTTTAGTGGTCGTGAACATGGCATCCAGTTCAGGGCCATATGACACTGCATCAACGATACCCAGCGTCAGGCTGGGGTCAGACATCAGTGATTTCAGTGTGCGATGTGCGGTCACTTGTTTGGCCGCAGCCGGGCTGACCAGCAGGGTATGCGGCGGGTCAGTATGAAAGACTTCGGAAAACTGCACCAGGGTTTCTCTCTCCGGAATACGGTACCAGCCAAATGAGCAATAATTCTTGGTGCCAGCAGAAAAATTACTCCAGATACGTTTTGCCGGTTCTTCGACAAAGCGGTGCGGAATTTGCGCGTTACTGAAGACCTGTTTGGCCCGCTCAAGCAATACGCCTTTTTCTACGCCATTTTCCAGGTATTGATGTGGCGGCTTTATACGCCAGGCAACTGTGATGGGTTCTTGTGCATATACACTTTGACTCATCGTAAAGGTACCCACTATGCACAACACGCCCGCTAACTGGTAAAGATTCATTTTATTATCGCCAGATGTTTGATTCATTCTAAGCGATCAAATGACACTGCAAGGCAATTTCAGAGCTAAATGACGGGGAAAAAGTATAATTTTTGCTTTAGAGATACATTTTTCATGTATGCCTGCATTTCAATTCTTCTTTCAACTCTTCATAAAAATCAAAATCGACGAAATACCAGACTGGCATTGACGCCACCAAAACCGAAGCCATTGGAGATGGCATAGTCCGTAGCTATTTTGCGGGCCGTTCCGGTAACTATGTCTATATCATCCGCTGCCGGATCTGGCTGTGCGAGGTTTAGTGTCGGAGGTGCCATCTGGTCACGTAAGGCAAGCACTGTGAAGATCGCTTCCACACCACCAGCTGCCCCGAGCAAATGTCCTGTCGAGGATTTTGTGGCAGATACTGCGGGGCCGCGGCCTGTTCCGAATATCGCTCTGATGGCAGCCAGCTCACTGATGTCGCCGACTGGTGTTGATGTTGCGTGGGCGTTCAAATGCCCTATCTGTCCGGGCACTAGCCCGGCTTGCCGTATCGCTAGTTCCATGGCGCGTCGGCCACCGTCGCCGTCAGCGGGCGGAGAAGTCATGTGATACGCGTCAGCGCTGGTGCCATAGCCCAGCAGCTCGGCGATTGGCGTGGCGCCACGGCGCAATGCATGTTCGAGTTCTTCAATGACCAGCATGCCAGCGCCTTCTCCCATGACAAAGCCATCACGCTCGATATCAAAGGGCCGCGATGCCTGCGTGGGATGCTCATTGAAGCTGGTGGACATGGTTCTTGCGGCAGCGAATGCGCCAAAGCTGACGCGATCTATACAGGCCTCGGCCCCGCCACACAAGGCAATATCGGCTTCACCTGCACGTATCAAGCGCGCTGCGTCGCCAATCGCCTGCGCGCTGGCGGCGCATGCGGTGACAGGTGCACCTAGCGGACCGCGAAAGCCATGGCGTATGGAAATGTGCCCGGCTGCCATATTGGCCAGAAAACTCGGGACGGTAAAAGGCGAAAGCCGTTTTGGCCCACGACCATCAGTGGTTCTCACGGCATCAACAATAGCGCCGAACCCACCCACGCCTGAGCCGACGATGGTGGCCGTTCTTTCACGTTCGCTGTCAGTGCCCGGCTGCCAGCGCGCCTGGTTCAAGGCCTCCTGCGCTGCGGCCAGGGCAAACAGGCTGAATCTGTCCATTTTCTTGTGGTCCTTGGGTTCCACGGAGAGGGCGGGGTCAAATCCCCATGGGCGGTCTGGTGACAAATCGGGTACGACGCCAGCAACTTTAGCTGCGATCCCTTCAGTGACTTCTTCAGGCAGTAAAGCCAATCCTGAATGGCCGTTCAAGAGGCGCTGCCATACAGCTTCGACGCCACAGCCTAGCGGCGACACTATACCCATGCCTGTCACTACGATTCGTCTTGTATTCACATCATGCTCCTGTTTTGATCAATGAAAATGCGCAGATTACGATAAGCAAAATACGCCATGCAGCGGCTAAGGCACACATCAGGTGTCGTAGAAATCAGAGCCTAGTATAGATTGATGGCGAAAGAAAAATTGACACATCACGCCAATGAATATGCAAAATGCGCCATAATAAAAGGACTATGACGCTATCCTGGCAAAGCACTGTTACTGTTTCAGCCCATTTCCTGCATGGCATGCTGCACTTCGTGCGCACCCACCATGGAGAAAAAGTGGCAGCGCAGGTGCTGGCGAGCGCGGCTATCCCTCAGTCTCTGCTGCAGCAGCCTGATGCGCGGCTGACGCGTCAACAGTACGTCGCGCTATACAGGACAGTCGCGGCGACACTGGATGATGAGATGCTGGGGCTGTGGTCGCGGCCCATCCGAACCGGCACGCTGAAATACCTGATGCTCAGCCTGCTGGACGCGCCAACCGTGCTGGTCGCATTGAATCGTTTTGTCCGCTTCTGGAATTTGCTGCTGGACGATTACCGGCTGCAGATTTCAACCAAAAATAATCTGGTAAGGCTGGCTCTGGTAGAAAGAACACCTGGTACGCAGGTCACGCCACTCGGGCATGAGTTGATGATGAAACTGATACATGGCATCGCATCCTGGCTGCTGGGCAGGGAGATCAACCTGCACCGTGTCGAGTTCAGCTTCGCCAGGCCCAGGCATGTGGATGACTATGCCTTCCTGTATCCCGGCGAGGTGAGCTTCGATGCTGGCATGACGAGCATTTATTTTTCTTACCAGGATTGTGCAGAGTTATTCAAACGCGAGAAGCACGAGCTATGGGCATTCCTGAAACGTGCGCCGGAAGACTGGACCTTCAGTGCATTTCATCGTGCTTCGGTGGCGGCCAAAACGCGCGAGTATCTTGAACAGCATATTGCCCAGCCAGTGACAATACAGGATCTCGCAAAGGCATTGCACACTTCCGTGCGCACATTGAACCGTCGGTTTGCAGAAGAAGGAACACATTTCCAGGCGGTGAAAGACGGGCTGCGACGCGATATTGCCGTCCACAGACTGACAAATTCAAACGTGGGAGTAGCAGCGCTCGCTTTTGATCTTGGTTTTTTTGATGCCACTGGTTTTTGCCGCGCATTCAAACATTGGACCGGTAGCAGTCCTTCTGATTATCGCAAGGGCAGCCGTCAGGATGAATAGGGCTTAGAGACAGTCAGCAGATGTGATAAAGCCGCAATGCCGATCAAAGCTGATCAGCACTGCGGCTTATTTTATTGCCTGCTCTGATTATTGGCGAACTGGCTTCTTCGCACCAGTGGCGGCGCTGGATTTTGCCTTGTAGGCTGGCTTACCGTTATTGGCTGGAAAGCCAGGTGCTTTCTTCAAATTTGGCGTGGCTGGAAATGGAAATTTCACAGCAGATTTTTTCTCAGTACTGGCGGCAGGTTTGCTGTCTGCAGGTTTGCTATCTGCTTTAGTTGCGGCTTTAGTTGCTGCGGTAGTTTCTGTCGCCTCAGTTTTTGCTGCTGGCTTTTTAGCCGGGGTAGTTTTCTTGTCCAAAGTTTTTTCTATGGTAGATGTCGTTGCTGCTGGCAATGGTTCTGCCGGCGTGACGACTGGAACGGGAGCTGGTGCAGCTTCAACTGTTGTTGTGCTGGTTTTCAAAGGTTTTTTTGCAGCTTCAGTTTTGGCTGCTTTGCTTGATTTTGCCACTACTGGTTTGGCCGTTTCTGGCTTGACTTCAGATGGTTTCGCTACAGCCGGTTTTACTTCTGCTTTCGCCGCAGGTGCTTTGGCCGCGACTTTGGCTACTGGCTTTTCTGCGACCTTGGCAACAGCTTTCGGCTTGGCAGGTGCTTTTGCCGGTTTGACTTCTGGCTCAGCCAGCAAGGTCAGTTGCTTGGTCGCTGCAATAGGTTTGGCAGCGAGTTTTTTGACCGCTGGTTTTGTAACGACTGGTTTTGTGACTACTGGTTTTGTAACGACTGGTTTTGTAACTTCGGCAGGCGCGGCTTTAAGCGCTGGCGTAGCAACGGCAACTGTAGCAACTATCTCAGCAGTACTTTGCTTGCTGACGATTTGCCACAATTCAGTGCGGGTATCGATGCTGATGGCGGCCAGTTCGCGGCCATAGGACAGGATTTTTTCAAATTGTGGCTGAGCCTGCGAGCGGCCCAAGTGCAGCAATTCTTGTGCTTGTGTGGCAGCAAGCAAATCATGGGTTACGCTATTCGCATTTTCCAGTGACTGTTTGGCAGTATTAAAATTCAGGGCGATCAGCTTTTCCAGACCGCCAAAGGCCAGTTGTGACCAGGCCTGGAAAACAGCAATTTGTTTCGCCAATTGGTTCTGGGCAGCAGATGATAATTGTTCAGTAAGCAAAGACATGAAACTCTCCAGAGTGGGGGATGAGGCAGCAATAAGCTAAAAGTCTTTAAAACGATATTCTGTTTTAAATGGCCTTAAAAAATGGCGCAATGCAGCATTATTTGTTAATAACGCATTTTAGCGCTAGCCTGCTTAATTTGTAAGCATTATTTTTGCATCGCAATATCTGCTGGTGAAATATTGCTGTATTGAAGAAAAATCAAGGGACGCTGAAAGTATGGGCCAGCTTGCTTTACTTAGTAGGAAATACGGCAAACGCGACAAATGAGGCAAATCTGTCAGAATAAATAGCTGGCGCTGAATACCAGGCTGTTGCGGGAATTGCTCTGGTACTTTCCTGTGCTGTAACTTTGCTGTGGTCTGGTGATGCCGTAAGCCAGTTGTAACTTCCAGGAAGAGAAATTGCTGCCTACGCCTATGCGCACATCCACGCGGTTGCGGTTGATCAGCCCGACTTTACCGTCTGGATAAACCAGCCAGCCTATGTGAGAAAACAGATCCAGACGCTCTTGCAACGGGTAGTCTGCATTGGCTTCCAGATACAGACTTTTGGCATTGAGGCCTACGTAATTGGGAGAGTAATAAATTCTTGCGCTGAGATTGTCGAACATCAGACCGGTAAACACCTCACCGTAATTGAGGTCGGTAGATTTGGGGACAAGTGCCGCTATAGCACCAGACTCCCAGATCAAACCGCTGCGCAGCCGTTGAGAAAATCCCGAATACAGCAAGATTTGTTCACCGTCGCTGCTATTCCCGTTCAATTTAACTTTTGAGCCGAAAGCACCCGCATACCAGCCGTCTGGCGCATCATAGACCAGGTTTAATTGCGCCACTGGCTGCTCATTACTCAGCGAAATACCGCGGTAACTATAGTCGGAAGCAAGCGTGATACTGCCACTGACTTGTGCGCATGCCTTGCCAGCAACAGCAAACATGGAAAAGACCAGGATCACGCAAAATTTAAGCAATACCATTCCTTAATGAAGATACATGGGATATATCGTATGTCTGCTAGGGTTGATGTGCTGCCGTTGCTGAAGATGGCGTCAAATGGCAGGAGCAGGCACATTTATTCGTCAGCCTGCTGAGGGTGGCGCACAGGTTGACTTGTCCACTGATATTGGCATCACCCTGGCTCACCGGATTAACCACCAGGTCAGCACGTATTTGTGCAAGGCTGGCTGATGGCTTCAGTTCACTGAGCAAGGCCATCATGCCCGAGATATGTGCAGCCGAGTACGATGAACCAGAAACAAAGCTCCAGCGTGCCCCCGGTGCCGTCGTAGGAATATCACGTCCTGGCGCAACCAGTATGTCATTCGCCAGCAATCTGGTTTTGCTGTCTGCCACCGCAAACACACCGGGATGTGAAGCCGGGAAGCCGCCATCTGCACGGTTGGGGTCCATGGCGCCGACGATTTTGATATTGCGTGAAATGGCAGCATCGAGCAATTGTTTCAGCAGGCGGTCAGCTGGGCCAGACAAACTCATGTTGATTACTTGTACACCTTGCGTCAGGGCGAAATTAAGTGCCTTGCCCAAGGTAAAGCTATTGCACCTGGTTTTATTTTCTGGCTCTTGCCAGCAGGCTCTCAGGGCCATGACATGGGTATTCGGTGCGATGCCCTCTATACCGACACCATTGCCAGCCCGCGCCGCGATAACGCCAGCCACCCCTGTGCCATGGTTTTCACCGACATAAGGATTACCATCAATGAAGTTTTGATTCAGCGAGATTTGCCCGGCCAGATCAGGGTGCTTGATTTCTACGCCACTGTCGATGACAGCAACTACCACATTGCGGCCAGTTGCAATCTTGCGTATCTCATCAAGCTGCCAGTATTTATTGGCAGGCTGGACCGGGAATAGTGGGTCACTTTTTGCTTGTGCATCAAAGGTGTTGATGGTCTGCACCCAGGCCACGCGGGCATCCTTGCTCAGGCTGGCGATGGTCTGTTCTTCAGAGATGGCGTCGCTTTCTTCCATGACAAAGCAATCCACATTCAGCACTGGCATGGGCCAGTCTTCCAGCAGTTTCAGGCCATGGGCACGTGCCAGTTCTTCAGCTATGCGGCGGCGCGCGGTGCGGCTGACATCATTGCTGTAACCGCCGCTATAACTGACATCCGGGCGAAAGTGCGGCGCAGGCAAGTGCAGCATGACCAGTATCCGGCGTTTGGCTTCAGGTTCTTTTGCTGTGTTCTGTTCCTGCTCGACGACAGTGCCTGCGCTGGCTGGCTTGGTGCCTGCTACTGCTGTCAAAGCGAGAAAAAGGCAAAGGCCAAATTTACTCAGGCTATTGGTCCAGTTTATATTCCAACGCGTTTTCATTTTGAAGCTCCCGAACCCAGGGATTCAACCAGCTCTATCCCCGCCTCAGAGCGCAGTTCCCTGATGCTTTGCTCCAGCCTGGCATCGTCGACATTGAGCAGGTAGGCATTGGTGACGGTCGGGCCATCGATGATGCGGGCGTCGTTGATGGACATGATGCGTTGTATATCTTTGACTGTGGTTTCAGGTTTGAATACAACCACAATATTACCGGAAGAACGCTCACCGTTGCCGAGTACGCGATAACTGCTGTCGTCCTGTCCGGGCAGTGCCATAAACGCGACCAGTCCGACAATGACAGCAGTTTGTGCTGCCATGACTGCCATTCCCCAACGCGCAGGAGCCTTGCCATCCGCAGTAAACAGCGTCCGCAAACCTGCCAAGAAGTTATTGGTATTTTTAACTTTGGCTGCTGGTACTTGCACATCCAGCTTTGGTAAAAGACGGGCGAGGGCTCTATCTACATTGGGAACGGTACTTGCCGCCAGTTCACCAGCCTTCAGTTTCAGTTTTAGTTCTAGTTGCGATTGCAGATCATCCTGACATGCAGTGCAGGTTTGCAAATGCGCTCGCACCAACTGCTGTTCATCAGCTTGCAGGGTATTGTTGGCATACCAGGGCAGCAAGTCCTGCACCTGACTATGGGCAGCTTCATCATGCGGATGAAGCAGGTTTGTTTTCGTGTTCATAATATTTCCTCCATGCTGTCGGAAAGCATGAATCTCAAACGCTGTCTGGCGTGGAACATCCGGGTCTTGACGGTATTGACCGGGCATTCCATGGTTTCAGCGATTTCCTTGTATCCCATCTCATGATAGTAAGTGAGGCTGACGACTACGCGTTGCTCCATGGGCAGGGCACGCAGGGCGCGGCTCAGGTCGGCATCAAGCTGCTGGGCTGACATTTGTTGTTCTGGCTCGTATCTGGTCTCTGCTGCATGATGCTCAAAATCGGATTCGACTGCTTCATCAAAACTGTTGATGGCTTTCAAGGCCTGGCGATAGGCGATCGCAAATACCCACGTGGATACGCGGGAAGTATGGTTAAAGCTGGGCGCTTTTTGCCAGACGACCAGCATTGTATCGTTGACTATTTCTTCTATCAGATGCGTATCACGTGTCATTTTGTCCAGAAACCTGGCCAGCCTGCCAAAGTACAGACGATACAAGGCCTCAAACGCCTGGCGATCGGCGTTTGCAATCAAAGTGATCAATTCAACTTCCTGCGCTTCCGGGGTATCTGGACGTTTCTTGTCAGTTTTACCTCGCCATCCCCAATTCTCAAACATGCCTGCACTCTCCTCGATTAGCTGTTAATACCTGCTCAGGTGGAAAAGGTTCATGTCGGCGTAAAAAATATTTAGCATCAGCCTGATGAGGGCTTGTTGTTTAAATGGCAGTGCTTCCTGGTCGTCCAGTCATCTGCCACATCTTGCTCAATGCAAGTGTTCGCAAATGATTGTAGCGCATCGCCATGATGATATTTTTTATCTTTTTCCTTCGTATTTTTCTCTTCAATCTGTCATCAAAAAATCGTCTGCAAATTCACAAATTGCTGATGTTTTTTTCTTGCGTCAAAAAATATTTAATTTTTCTTTGAACCAATTTCAATGATTCGCGCATTAACCGCTTGAAACAAACGAAGAGGTCTATTTTTTTCAGGTGAAGAAAATCTCTTTTAATTCACCCGCATTGCTTATCGATGAACCTTATCTCTCCTCTTTTTGTTCAGCAAGCAATGTGTGGAAATCACTTGTGGTCAGTGGACATGGCAACCCTGTTGCGGCTATTGCTGCTGGCACCGGTTCTGGAAGAGTTGGTCGTGCGTGCAGGTTTGCAGCAATACCTGATAGAGCGGTTTTATGAGCCAGGTAGTCATACAAGGTTGATGCCGGTGTTGCTGTCTGCAACGGCGTTCAGCGGCTTGCATCTAGCATCAGGCTGGACAGTAGTGTCGGCAGTTTTTTTACCGGGCTTGCTGCTTGCGATGTTGTACCAGGCGACGCGTGACTGGCGACTATGCGCACTGACCCATGCCGTATTCAATGGAATGGCTCTTGGTGTTTGCATGCAGTAAAAAATTTAATCATTGAAGGGAACTATGATGAACTTGCATTTTCGTTTTACGCGCTCGCTACGGCAGCTCAGTTTACAGGGTGTTGTGCTGGGGGCCGTGTTAATTGCTGACTTAATTGCGGGCATGTCAGCAGCTCATGCAGCAGATGCCCTGAATGGCAAAAGCCTGTACCTGAATGGCCCAACCGGCGGTGGTACCAGTTGCACCGCCTGCCATGGAGCCACTCCGGCCAATAACGTCAACGGTATTTTGCGTGGAGCGAATAATCCAACGGAAATCAGCAATGCCTTTGCCCAGAATAAAGGTGGTATGGGGAATTTATACAGAAATAAATTCACCGCAGATGAAATCGCTGACCTTGCTGCATTCATCGGTAACCCCAGCGTCGTAGCCGGGCCGATAGCCACAGTTTCACCTGCCAGTCTGGTATTTACCGGAACCACGGTAGGCCAGACCAGCACGGCATTGAGTGCTACTCTCAGCAATACCGGATCGGCAGCTTTGAATATCACTTCGATTGCGCTGACAGGCGGATCAGCCAGCGATTTTATTCTTGCTGGTGGTAGCTGCGCAGGTGGTACTTCACTGGCGCCAAGTGCCAGTTGCACTGTGTTATCTACGTTTAAACCGACCGCGCAGGGTAGCCGTACGACCAGCATCAGTATCAACCACAATGCGACCGGCGGTGTCAGTCTGGTTACGCTGAGCGGCACCGGTAATGCCGCTGCCCAGGCTGGCCTCACAGTGTCAGCCAGCAGTCTGAACTTTGGTACGTTGCTGGTGAATGCTGCGTCCGCTCTGCAGACTGTTACCATCAGCAATAGCGGCCAGGCAACCCTGAATTTCAGTTCCATTGCCTTGAGTGGCGCCAATGCAGGTATCTTTGTCCTTGGCGGCACCTGTAGTACGCAGACTGCGGTTGCCGCAGGTGGCCAGTGCACCATCACTTTACAGGCAACACCAGCCATTGCAGGTGCTTTTGCGGCAGCATTGAATATTGCCAGCAATGCCTCGAACGGCAATGCCGTCGTGAGCCTCGCGGGCAGTGCTGCGGCAGCTTCACCGGCCATTACCGCAACACCCAGTGTGTTAGCGTTTGGAGCCCAGACGGTAGCTGCTTCACCATTGACACAGCAAATCAGTTTATCCAACACCGGTAATGTCGCACTGACTTTCACATCAATCAAAATCAGCGGTGCATCTGCAATTGCGCTCGGTGCAGGTAGTACTTGTGGCAGCAGCCTCGCAGTTGGCGCGAGCTGCAATGTACCTGTGGTATTCACGCCAGCGGTCGAGGGCGATGTCAGCGCCAGCCTGGCTGTGACATCCAATGCTGCACCTTTGCAGGTAGCTATTACCGGCACTGCGACCAAACAGGCGGTTGCCAAACCGGTCTTGTCAGATATCGGCACAGTACAATTCAGTGACACCCAGGTTGGCACCATTTCTGACAAGCATACGACCACGCTGAGTAATACCGGCACTGCAGCATTGAAAATCACCAGCCTGGTCTTGAATGGCAGCCAGCTCAATGACTTTATATTGGCTGGTACTTGCAGCACAAATGCCACGCTGAGCCCGGCAGCAAGCTGCACCATCGATACCAGCTTCAAGCCTGGCAGCGCAGGTAGTAAAACTGCAAACGTCCTGGTAGTGACTGATGGTGGTGCGCAACTGAGTGTGGGGCTGACGGGCATTGGTGTAGCCATCCCTGTCAAGAATGTTACGCTGAATATCAACCCGCAATCCTTTGACTTTGGTTCTGCCACGATAGGTAGTGCCAGTCTGGTGAAACGCTTCACGCTGACTAACCCGGGCAGCGCTGCGATTGCGCTGACGAATGCTGCGTTCAGTGGTGCCTATGCAGCTGTGGTAGATAGCTCATCCTGCCCACGCTTCCCGTTCAGCCTGCAGGCAAATACCTCATGCGAACTGGTGGTCAGTTATACCCCAACAAATGCAGGTACTAATAATGGCAGTGTCGTCATCAGTTCTTCAGACACCAGTACGACCTGGAACATTGCTTTCTCAGGCACAGCCGTGAATGCGACCACACCAACTGTGACAGCCAATGCGCCAAGAAATGAAGGCGGCGGTGGTTGTTCAGTTGCCCGTGATGGCAATGATCCCATGCTGCCGGTTCTCGTCATGCTCGCTGTGGTAGTCATCATCTGGCGCAGGAAACAGGTGAAACAGGCGCGTCAGGCCAGGGTACAGGATTAATCAGTAAAGCCGGGCTGCGGTCCGGCTTTCAGGTTTAAGAACATGAAAACGATAGGGTCAGAAATATGAAATTCTCTATGAATATATACAAAAGACGCTTTGCACTGGGCATTGCTGCACTGCTCATGGCAACCTCAGCAATGGCACTGGATAAAGGTAGCACCGCCCCGGCATTTGATCTCAAGGGTGTGGAAGGCAATATTAATCTGGCCAAGTATCAGGGCAAGTTGGTGTATCTGGATTTTTGGGCTTCGTGGTGCGGCCCCTGCCGCCAGTCTTTCCCATGGATGAATGAGCTGCAATCGAAATACGGTGCACAGGGTTTGCAAATCATCGGCGTCAATCTCGATCAAAAAAATGAAGATGCCCGCCAATTTTTGACTACCACGCCAGCCCGCTTTTTGGTTGCGTTTGATCCGGTTGGTGCTACTCCCCGCAGCTATGGCGTGAAAGGCATGCCGAGTAGCGTGCTGATAGGCCCGGATGGAAAAATCATCTTTGAGCATGCCGGTTTCAAGGAAGCAGACAGGGCGGCGCTGGAAGAGAAAATAAAATCCTCATTGGGAGCAATCAAATGAAGGTCATAGTAAAGAAAACCACGACGATGTTATTGATAACCAGCGCTGTATTGGCGTTGTCTGCTTGCGGCACGATCAAACCCGTGCAGCCCTGGGAAAAAGGCAATCTGGCGAAAACAGCCATGACATTTGAAAATGACAGGCTGGAATCCCGTTATGGCGAACACATCTACACCAGCCGTGAATCAGCGTCTGGTGGTGCCGGTGTGGGTGGCGGCGGTTGTGGTTGCAATTAATCAGAGAATTTCGACATGACTAAAATTATTGAAAAAAATTCAGTTCCCCGTATTGCCTCTACCGTATCTGAAACCTTGCCTGCTTCAACTGACATGCAAACCATAGGTGCAGCCTTGCTGACTGCCGCCTTGCTATTGCCGGGTGTCGTCAAGGCCGAGACGCCGCCCGAGCATGCCAGCCTCAGCCTCAAGTATCTGAACTATGAAGAAAAGCAGGCGGGTCTGAAACGCATTACAGCAAACTCGCCTTCACTGTCACTGATTACTCCTCTAGGGGCAGACTGGTCACTCGATGCCACCCTGACTTCGGACGACGTATCTGGCGCTTCGCCGCGCTACCATACCGCGATCTCAGGCGCATCGCGCATGAATGACCAGCGCACTGCCGGTGATGTGGCGTTTACCCGTTACTTCCCGCGTGCCAGCCTGACAGTCGGTACCGCATATTCAACTGAGCATGATTACGAGTCACGTGCCTTGTCTGCAACCGGGAATTTTTCTTCAGAAGATAAAAATACCACCTGGACTGTTGGCCTGGGTGGTAGCCATGACCGCATCAATCCTACCAACCTGATCGTCAAGAACGAGACTAAAAAGACGATCAGCATCATGGCAGGTGTCACGCAGATATTGACTGCCGAAGATATCGCCCAATTGACCCTCAGTCATAGCAGGGGTGAGGGATATTTCTCTGACCCTTACAAGGCGCTGGATCGCAGGCCTAGGGAGCGTAACCAGACTACCCTGTTAGCTCGCTGGAACCACCACTTCCTGGGCACGGGTGGCACAGGCCGCTTCAGCTATCGCTATTACAGCGACACTTACGATGTCAAAGCACATACCCTGACGGCAGAATATGTACAGCCATTTTCTCAAGGCTGGACAATCACACCATCGCTACGTGTGTATAGCCAAAGTGCGGCCAGTTTCTATTTTGACCCTGTCTATGATGCGCAACTCGATGCACCTTTCCCGCCTGGATATCAGTTCGCTTCTACCCAGCTTACTTCTGCTGACCAGCGCTTGTCGGGTTTTGGCGCATTGACTTTTGGCTTCAAGCTCAGCAAGCAATTGACCAGTGACTGGACCGTAGATATCAAGCTGGAAAATTATGAGCAGCGCGGTAGCTGGCGACTATTCCACAAAGGTAGTCCGGGTCTTGCAGCGCTGAAGGCGCAAAGCATACAACTGGGTATCAGCAAGCAGTGGTAGCAGTCTTGCTGCTAAAAAAACAGGAGTTCATATGAAGCAGTATTTTTATAAATTATTTTCTGCCTTGCGGCTGTTGTCGCTATTGCCGGTGTCGTTGCTAATGTTGATAGCAACTCTATTGCATCCGCTTGCCCATGCCGATGATTTTCTGGAGCCGGAACGTGCATTCCAGTTGCAGGCAGAGTTGCGCGATGTCAGTGGGGCGAAAACCCTGGTACTCTCATGGGCCATCGCCAAGGATTATCATCTGTACAAAGAGCGCCTGAGCTTCAATGCGCTAGAGCAGGGTATCATTCTTGCCGAACCTCGCTTGCCGGATGGCATACGCAAATTCGATACTACATTCAACAAGGAAGTTGAAACCTATAACGATAAACTCGTGGTGGAATTGCCCGTCACCAAAGCGGACAAGGTCTTCACTTTGAAGGTAGGCTATCAGGGCTGTGCCGATGCAGGGCTGTGTTATCCGCCTGCAGAACAGCATTACAAGGTGGATACCTCTGTACCTGGCAAGTTGAGTATTGTGCCAGCAGACCAGCTCACGCAAGTCGCCACCACCACAGCTACGCCACCTGCGCCTGTCGCTGCCAAAGATGCCGTGCATGCAGAAGATGACAGCTCGCTGGCACAACGCACATTGCAAAGTGGCAGCCTGTGGCGCATAGGCCTGGCCTTCCTGGTATTTGGTTTGCTGCTGTCTTTTACTCCATGCGTATTGCCCATGGTGCCTATCCTGTCATCCATCATCGTGGGTGAGGGCAATGTATCGCGTGGTCGCGGCTTCATGCTGGCTCTGTCGTATTGTCTGGGCATGGCCATGATTTATACCTTGCTGGGCGTCGCAGCAGGACTGGCTGGTGAAGGCTTGGCCGGAGCCTTGCAAAAACCCTGGGTCTTACTGACGTTTGGTGCCTTGCTGGTTGGACTTGCCTTGTCCATGTTTGATGTCTATCAATTGCAATTGCCGGGCGCTCTGCAAAGCCGCCTGAGCCAGACCAGTGGCAACATCAGTGGTGGTAAATTTATTGGCGTATTCATCATGGGGGCTTTGTCAGCTCTGATCGTCGGCCCTTGTGTGGCTGGCCCGCTGGCCGGTGCCTTGTTGTACATCAGCCAGACCCGCAATGTCATGATCGGTGCCTGGGCGCTGTTTTCCATGGCAGCAGGCATGAGCGTGCCTTTGCTGTTGACGGGTATCTCTGCTGGTAGCCTGCTGCCGCGAGCTGGTGCCTGGATGAACCATGTCAAGAAACTGTTTGGCCTGCTGTTGATTGCTGTCGCCATCTGGATGGTGTCGCCGGTATTCCCTGTTACTGTCATGATGGCTGTCTGGGGCGCTTACGCCATACTCTGCGCGGTCTTCCTGCATGTGTTTGATCCTGTACCAGCAGGAGCTAAATTGCGTCTTTACCTTGCCCGGGCCCTGGGTATCACCTTCATGCTGGTGGGGATGTTTGAATTGATAGGTGCCGCCAGCAATGGTAAAGATGCCTTGCAACCTTTGGCACATTTGCGCGTTACAGAGAATAGCGGCGGACAATTGGCCGCTGGCGACGCAAAAAACCATAGCGACAATAAATTCACACGCATACAAAGCGTAGCTGAGCTTGAAGCCACTCTGGCGAATGCAGACGCTCCAATGTTGCTGGATTTTTATGCGGACTGGTGCGTGTCCTGCAAGGAGATGGAGAGGTTTACTTTTTCAGAACCCAAGGTCAGCGCCCAGCTCAAACAACTGCGCTTGTTGCAAGTGGATGTAACCGCCAACAGCGATATGCAAAAAGCCCTGATGAAACGTTTCTCCCTGTTTGGTCCGCCAGGCATTATCCTGTTTGACCGTAATGGCAAAGAAGTGCCAGACAGCCGCATCATAGGCTACCTCGAACCTGAGCGTTTCATCGCTCACCTGTCACGTCATTTTGCATTGTAATTCATACTATTCTAATCACTGCTATGTCCACACCCAAACATGCCCGCGTATTAATTCTTGGCTCTGGCCCCGCAGGTTATTCCGCAGCTGTGTATGCTGCCCGCGCCAATCTGAAACCTGTACTGATCACCGGTGTAGAACAAGGCGGCCAGTTGATGACCACCACCGATGTAGAGAACTGGCCAGCCGACCCTATGGGCGTGCAAGGACCAGAACTGATGCAGCGCTTTTTGCAGCATGCAGAACGCTTTAATACCGAAATCATTTTTGATTACATCCACACCGCCAAGCTTGATGAAAAACCGATACGCCTGATCGGCGACCAGGCACAATACACTTGCGACTCCCTGATCATTGCTACTGGCGCATCTGCCCAATACCTGGGTCTGCCATCTGAACAGGCTTTCATGGGCAAAGGCGTGTCTGCCTGTGCAACTTGCGATGGTTTCTTTTATCGCGGCAAGGAAGTGGCTGTCGTTGGCGGCGGCAATACTGCTGTTGAAGAAGCCCTGTATTTGTCGAATATCGCCAGCAAGGTCACCGTCATCCACCGTCGCGACAAGTTCCGTGCAGAGGCAATCTTGATTGACCGTCTGATGGCCAAGGTGGCTGAAGGCAAGATCGAAGTCAAATGGAACCATACGCTGGATGAAGTCATCGGTGATGACTCTGGTGTGACTGGCATCAATGTCAAGGCTGCGGATGGAACAGTTACCCCTATCACCCTGCATGGCGTTTTCATCGCGATTGGCCACAAACCAAATACCAGCATTTTTGATGGTCAGCTTGACATGAAGAATGGCTATATCAAAACCCGTACCGGTACTGAGGGCATGGCAACAGCCACCAATGTACCGGGCGTGTTTGCTGCCGGTGACGTACAGGATCATATTTATCGCCAGGCAATTACCAGTGCTGGTACAGGTTGCATGGCAGCGCTGGATGCACAACGTTTTCTGGAGAATTGATCTTTGTGAATTGAAGGGGAGTCTGCTTATAAAGAAGGCGAAAGGTATATGGCTGCTTTAGCCATGTACAATACCGTCCGCAGTTGTGGAAGGCCACTTGGGCTAATTTAAAACAGACCCTCTTTTTTCAATTCATTATGTCCCAGACTACGCCAGTACCTGAAGTTCAATATACAGATATCCGTGACCGTTTGCGTCAGTTCGTTGCCGAGCGTGACTGGGCACAGTTTCACACACCTAAAAACCTGGCCAGTGCGCTGACAGTTGAGGCGGCAGAGTTATTGGAGATTTTTCAATGGCTACCAACTGGTAAGGCAGATGAACTGGATGAGCAGGCTAAAACAGCCATCCGTCATGAAATGGCCGACGTGCTGAATTACCTGGTCATGCTGGCCGATGCATTACACGTTGATTTGTTTGCAGCCAGTATGGAAAAAATCGTCCTGAACGCCATCAAATATCCAGTGGAACAAGTGAAGGGCGACGCCAGGAAATATACTGCCTACGACAATGATCCCAAAATAGATGCGCCTTAATGTTGCGCACTACGCAGGGCAGCAAAGTAAAACGTCAACGACGCCAGTGAGAACAGTAGCAGGCAAGCCAGGATAGGGTAGGGCGATGTGGTGTGATGGACCAGACTGGCTATCAGCAAAGGCCCGGCCGCTTTTGAAAACAGCGCGGGGCCAGACATGGCTCCAGAGATAGCGCCATAGTTTTCTGTACCAAACAGGGTTTGCGGTATGGTGCCGCGTACGATGGTCAATATGCCATTGCTGAGGCCGTAGAGTATGCAAAACAGCGCAACTGCCCAGGCATGTGTGCCCATGAAGATCAGAACCAGCAAGGCGGCGGGCAGGGCAGCAAAGGTGAATTTGCCTACGGTTTGTGGCATGGCATTTCTGGCTATCGTCATTTCACCTACCCGACCTAGCACTTGCATGGGGCCTATCATGGCGGCCATCAACACCGCCAGCGTGGCTGGATGATGCATTTCCTTGAGAACGGGAATCAGGTGTACCGACAAGGCGGAAAAAACAAAGCTGTTCGCCGCGAAAGCGAAAGCCAGTTTCCAGAACGTTGGATGGCGCAGGGCCTCTTGCAGGCTGAAATTCTTCTTTTGTGTTATTGCTGATTTAACGCTGTCTTGTGTTTTGATTGTTTTTTTCAGCAGCAAATGCAAAGGCAGACATAAAAAGATTTGTGCCAGACCATAGGCCAGATAAGTATGACGCCAACCCATCACCGTGTTCAATTGCTGGGTCAGTGGCCAGAATACCGTACTGGCAAACCCGCCAAACAGGGTGAGAGTAGAAATAGCCTGGCGACTGTGTTCCTTGAATTGCCGGGTCAGGGTAGCAAAAGCGGCTTCATATAAAGTCATCGCCATGGCCATGCCCAGGATGCTCCAGGCAAAATAATACATGGCCAGATTTTGCGCCTGACTGAGCGTGATCAGTCCCGTGCCGCAGATAAGTGAACCCATGCCCATGACAAACTTGCCGCCGTGACGGTCGAGCAAAATACCAATGTAGGTAGCGATCATGCCAGCCACCAGCAGGCTCCATGAAAAAGCCGCGAACACCAGTTCCGCGCGCCAATTCATCTCACGCTGAATTTCCGGTGCCAGAATGGCGATGGCGTAATACAGTGAACCCCAGGACAGGATTTGCGTGACAGCCAGTATGGCAATAGTCTGGTAAGCGTGCGGCGTATTCTTCATTTACTTTTACTGCATTGCCTGGGCTGGCGCACTGAGCAGATATTTTTTGATGGTAGAAATTTTAAGCTGCTGATCAGTCTGATTGAATGTCAGATGATGATGCATCTGAGGCTTTAACAGCATCTTCTCCCGGCTTTTTACCGCTGCCTTCCAGCTTGTAAAATAGCAAGCACATCAGAGGAGCAAAAATCAGCCATAAAAATACCGTCCACATTTGTGACTGTTGTTCACCAGAGGTGGGCAAGGCCAGGTAGGCTTTATTTGGGTCAGTTGACGATACATAGACCTTGAGCTGTACACCGGGGACCAGTTCTGCCGGTTTTAAACCCGTCATTCTGAGCACATGCTTAGCTTCGCAACGGGTGCAGATAGGGGAGATGGTGTCGGTAGTTCTTTCTACACCATTCAGGTTGTAGCTATAAGTGAGTTGCAATAACTGCTTGTTGAAACTGCCATTGACGACATAGCCGGGATTATTATCGACATCATGCACCATCAGCACAAGATTGCCATCGACCTGTTCAAACTCACTGACAGGAACCCGCATGGTCTGGAGCTTTTGCAGATTATCGATGCCAAAATAAATCGAGATGATGGCGCAAATGACGACTAGGGTTCTGACTATCATAGGCAGCAAACATGGATGCGTGTAAGGGGACGACTGACGTAGTTTAACATCAAGCTCATTTGGCAGGCGGCGCGGACGGTTTCTTTTCGCTGGCATCCTGGATGACAGCCCTGGCAGGCAGCCAACCAGGGTAGGATGTCTCCAGTTTCTTCCAGATGGCAGCATGCTTGCCCAGCTCACCAAAGCCCAGTGCCTTGCTTAATTTTTTGCGGGTGATGGCGGCCCAGGTTGGCAAGTCGTCGCACTTGCTTTTGGTATCCATGAGATTCAAGGTAAAGCTCAGGCTTTTTTCCTTGCCTGGCGCGATCAGGCGGCAATAAGTATTGTCTTTGCCTGTCTCCAGCACATAGGCTTGCTGCTGTTCATCGTAATACGCCACGTTCTTTTGGGTGATGAGGTCGTCCCATTCATTGGCAGCCATGCTGGTGGTTTGTAGCTGTTTGCCGTGAAAATCGACACGCTTGACGATCAATTTGTTGGCCTTGCTGATTTCCACGCAATCTGCAAAATCACTGTTCGCTGGCGCGTTGATTAATTCTGCTGATGGGCAGAGAGAGATTTCAGCACCGCCATGGACGTTAAGGAGCCTGACCTGTGTGTCTGCAGGCTTGCCGTCTTTTGTCGCCTGGGTCTTTGCATACTTGCTGCTCCTGGCGACGAGGATATTCTTGTCATCGATAACGTTGACCATATCGTAGTCCAGGTTCGGCCAGTCATCGTAGGCAATGAACCAGAATCGCTGAGGCTTGCGTATCGCATATTGCAACGGTGGCGCAGGCGACGCAGGTGACGTACCAGCAGCCTGGGTTTCAGCAGCCGTCTTGCTTACTCTGAGCCAGTCTGTCAGTTGCAGGGCTTTACCACCATCCTTGCTGTCACAGCCCGGCATGCAGGCAACGGTGAGCAAGAGCAGCATGGCTGCTGCCCACGGGCGCACAGGGTGATCAGGGGGAGTGGACTGTAATTGTGCTGGCAAACTGTTTCTCTATGTCAGGTGTATGGTCAGGCGTCATTGTAACGCCTGACTCGTGCAGCTTCATAGACAGTATCAGCTTAAGCTCAGCTTGAGTTGCAAATTTGCTTCTACATTTGTTTCTATATTCATACCTGCATATGATTCTGCACCATCATTATCAGTATCGAACAAATCTTTGGCGACTCCCATGGCGGCAGCAATCACCTGCATATCATGTTCACCGACGGCAAACAGGCCAAAGCGGAATTGATAACCCCAATTCTTCACTCCTGCAGAAAATTCCAGTGTCTGCAGCAAGGGCAGGATGCTGGCGTGTCGTGATGGCGTCCATATGACGTCACGCCGGAATGGATGAAAATCATCTCCCATGTCTGCCTGATAGGCTTCGCGCGGCCTGACCCTGCCTATGGCAGTGAAAGTCTGCAATCTGATCTTGCTGCCAAAGACCTGGCTTGGTGAGTAATATGCGACCCTGTCACCCGCCTGCAGGCGTCGCAAAGGTGCTGCCTTGCCATGGCAGACTTGCATGTAGCCATCTGCCTGACCACGCAGCACGTGGTCGGCAGAGGCAACAGCGATCCAGTTACGGCACTGTTGGGCAGCCATGATCAGGCTGGCGCAAAAACGCGCAGGCGGTGACCGTCAGGGTCTTGCGCAACGAAGGTATAACCAAAATCCATGCTGCAAGGGTTTTGGATTATCGTTGTACCGCGCTTGGCCCAGGTGTCATGAGTGCTATCGACGGTGGCATTGTCAGCGACTGCAAAAGCCAGTTCACTGCCGCCAGCGTGGGTAGCGCCCGGTTCTACCGTGTGCTTTGACCACAAACCCAGTTTGTGGCCTGAGTCCAGTATGAACAGGTAAAAAGTAGGGGATGCTTCTACTGGCGTCAGGCCCAGTATCTTGCTGTAAAAGCCTGCGCTGGCTTCTGGACTATCGACATATAAAAGAACATAGCTTGGTGTCATCATGGTATCTGCTCCTAGAGGTGATGTTGTTTGCATTGATATGTTGTTCAAGGCAGAGACATCTTAGGATGTGCTAGTGTCAGTTTCTGTCAGCAGTGATGGCATGATGAAAAAAGCCTGCAGTTGCAGGCTTTCGATAAAGTACAGACTTAGCTGGTACCAGGAACCCTTTGACCGGCGTCGTAATAAAGCGCGGGAATTTTTTTCTGGCTGAGCATCATCATGGCAAGGCTGGCCAATGCCAGCATGAACCAGTTGACCCCTGGCATTTTCAGGAACTGGGCAAAATCAAACAAGGCGCCACCCGCCAGGCTGCCGACCATGGTGCCCATGCTTTGGTAAAACATTTGCTGCGACATCAGCCTGCCGGTATCCGCCGCCGATTTGTTGGCAAAGCGTGCGACCAGCACATCCAGCGAAGGCCCATAAAATACCTGGCCAAAAGACAGCAGGATCGCAGAAACAATGACGGCAGCAGCGCTATGGGTAAACACCACCATGATGGCAAAACTGACAAACAGGCAGGCATAGCCTATTTTCAGGAAACGGAAATGGTCCAGCGTGCGCACTGCACGTTTGGAGATCGGTATCTGGAAAAAAATGATCACCAGCGCCGCCAGCCAGAAAGGTGTGGAGACCGGTATCTCAGGTGTGAACTTCGGAATATGCAGGCTGAAACCTATCATGGGCTGTACGGCAAAACACCAGAATACTGAATTCGACAAATAAAACATCAGCGGCAGTTCTACCGGTTTTTCTGATTCAGTAGCGGCTACTGCAGTTGTACTGGCGGCTTCATCTGCCAGAGCTTTTTGTTCCAGCGCCAGACTCTCTTGCTCATGCTCGCTGATGGCACGCATGGCAATCAGCATAAACAACCCATATACGATGAAGGTGATCAGCACGATCAGGAACACCAGCTTCAACTGATCATGCGGTACAAAACTTGCAGTGAGGTAGCCGCCAACCAGGCCCATGCGTATCGCGAAAGCCAGTTTGCTGAAGATGGAAGTCTGATCCAGACCCTTGAGCTTCAATAAATAATTTTTCAAACCGGGGAAGGACAGGCCGCTACCCAGGCCAGCCAGCAAGGCAAACAGCGCCAGCGCCCAGGCCTGATTCAGATAAGCCATAAAATACAGGGCGATGCCTTCGAGCAGGATATTGCCTGAGATCGCCAGCGGGTGGTTCGCCATGCGCGAAAACCTGGTGCCCATATACGAGCCCAGCACCCGGCCCAGGTTCAGGCCAAACAAAATCGATGCAGCCCAGAACCCTGAGAAAGCCTTGCCCGTTTCAGAGACAATGATCGGTGTGTATAAGGCAACACCGCCAGATGCAATGGCGACACCAATATAAATCAGATAGGAATTGAAGACAGGATCGAATTTCTTGGTTTGCATAGGTCAGGGCGTCAGCGCCTGGGCAGCGCTAAAGATACTTAAAGCAGGAATGGTAAGAAGTGCAGATCGTTAATGCCGAACTTCATGTTGTGATGCTGCACAACAGAAAAAGTTCATCGATATGAGCAAATCAAATAAGCTTTAAATTGTACGCCTAATTTTAAAAACCTGTTGCCGGGTCGCAAGTTTCGACGAACCCGGCCTGAATCGGGACTAAATCGCGCCATTGAGGTGATCCCTGACACACTCTAGAACCAGATTTTCCCCAGATACAACCAGCTCCAGCCCGCCATCAGGCACACGCTGAGCACTAGCAAACCAGTCGCCCCGTTTGGCCGCAAGATACCGAGATAGCCTATGGCTACTGTCGCCACACCTTTCTTGACGCGCTTCATGCTGCGCCAGCGTTGTATGAACTTCAGCATGGAAAGGACAAAAGTAAACGTCGCACAGGACAGCAAGGTCACCCTGAATACATTCAGTAGATTCAGTTCACCCATCGATATTTTTTTATACGCCAGACCAACCAGCGCCATCAAAACGGCTGCACCTATAGAGATGGCCACATTCGCATACATGGTCTTGCGGCTATTAACTGCAGCGTCTTCGAGCTCACACTTGAGCAAATCCACTTTTTCATTGATCAGTGTGGAGGTTTCATGTTTGATCGCCAGTATGCGCTGGTCTATCGCCGCACCTATCTGCGCCGTAGAATAATCAATCAGCTCCCTGATGTCATCCTTGGTCATGCTGCGTTGGCTATGGATTTCATCAGACAGCAGGGCGATATTCCTGTCTACCTGCTCGCCAGCCTGACGTATGACTTCAGATAATTCATTACTGACCTGGTGGATAGACCTATCTACCAATGGTGCTACCCGTTCATCAATGACACGGTTCAGACTCTGTTCAAAGGCAGATGATGCCTGTTTCAGATTCAATGGGTCAAACGCCATCTTTTCTCCGGTGAATAGCTTCGTGCCTGAGTATTTGATGTTGTCTCTGGAAATTTCAAGACCAGCGCCCTGATTGGGGCTAAAACTCCTCCTTCAATACACATAGTCAGAGTTTAGTCTGGTGATACCAGTGAGTCATTAAAACGGTACTTGGGCATTTTTGATTTAAATTTTGCAATCCTTTGTATACCCTTAAATTGCTTCCTGGGCAACGAAACAGCTAAATACCTGTTTGGCGATGTGCTTTGATGCTTCAGGCCAGCTATCTGACACTGTTCAGATATACAAACTAGTGAACAAAGGATACTTATGTTGATCAAAAAACTTACTCTCATCGCGTGTGCAGCTGTAGGTATGCTCGCCAGCTCTTTCGCTACCGCCCAGACTTATCTTGGTGCTTCTGTAGGCCAGAGCGATAACAACAGCTACTGCAATTACGCCACAACTTGCGATTCCAAGGCCACCAGCTACAAGCTGTTCGGCGGCTATAACTTCAACAAGAATTTTGCAGTGGAAAGCAGTTATTTTTCTGGTGGCAAGACCTCTATCAATTCAGGTGTGCCGCTAGGCCATAGCGAACAAAAGAAAACCGGCTTCAGCCTGGCTGGCGTGTATAACTATGAATTCAATGAGGCTTTTGCCGGGTTTGCCAAACTCGGGATTGCGCGCGTGAAGGCGGAAACTACTTACGACACTTCAGGCCTGCCATCTTATTCAGCTTCGAATACCGGCAACCAGGCCCTGCTTGGTGTGGGCGTATCTTACAAGATCAATCCTAACCTCGCTGTCCGCGCAGAATTCGAGAAATTCAATGCCCACACTTTCTCCAATAGCGGCACCTCAGGCAGTAACTTGTCGGCTGGTTTGCAATACAACTTTTAATTGATAGGCACCGGTGGCGTTGATGGATAAATTCCATCAACGTTCACGGTATCTGACGATGAAATGATGAAATGATGAGCCCCGCTTGGGGCTTGGTTCAGTTTCAGGCCGGGCTCTTCTTAGTGGTTTTGCTGGTTTTTTTGACCGGCACTGGCAAAGCATCTGCGGTAATGCGAGCCAGGTTGGCCAACTGATCCCGGTCTTCCAGTAATTCACTGTCGATGAGGTACCAGGGCTTGGCCTGGGGGTAGGGCGGTGCTTCGGTGACTGTCGTTAGCAATTGTGTTAAGCGTTGCTGCCCAGCCGCTGTCGGCTTGATGAAGAGCTGATCATCACAGATCAGCGCAAACATCTTGCCCGACATATACAGCGCGTATTCACCAAACATTTTTTTCGCGACCACGTCTTCGCAACTGCTTAACTGGTCAAGAATAAATTCTACAAAGCTTGCTTGTGAGCCCATGGTTTCGCTGTGGATGAAAATTGAATTTTAATCTGGACGACGAAAATCATCGGCTATCCAGGCCCTGGCATTTTGCTGGTTCAATTTATAGTTGGGGGCAACCCTGACTCTCGCCAGCTCAGTATTGCCTGCATCTTGCGCACTGAGCCAGGCATAGGGATCATCCTCATCCGGCACGATGTCTAGCATGATCTTGAAGTCTGCTTCATCGGTCGCCACCATCAGGCTCTTGTGCAGTGTCGCATGCAGTTGCTGCTCATGGCGGCGTATTACCTCGGATGCAGTTTTCACCAATGTGCCAAAGGCATTCGCGTCCAGCGGTTTGGGATTCTTTTTATCGCGCCCCATGGTCCACGGGCCAACCAGTGCAGGTTCAGGCTCACCATCCTTGATCATGGCAACTGCCCAGCCTTCATCATCGTCATTCTTGATGACCTGGGCTGTCCAGCCCTTGTCGCGCCACAGGCGTGGCTCGCGGACCTTGTTGTCCTCTTCCTGAGGTGCGTTATCTTCTGGTGTGTATTCGTTATCGTTAGTCAAAGCTTTTCCTGGTTTATTTCTTCAGGCTGCACATGCTACACTCAAGCGACCAGTTTGTCTGAATCCTTCTTGATTGGCACTGACCCCAGAACCTGCAGGGAGGCTAAACCGTGTTTTGCGCGGGCATTCTGGCATTTGTCATCACCAGGCTGCACTTCCCGGCAGGGAGACGGCCTTTGCTTATACATGCTGCACTTCACAACTTTACCCACTTCACCTAGCAGAGCCTGGCAATGCGGTTTGGATTGATTGGTGCCGCTCAAACAAGAATATACGGGTGTCAATGCCTGAACCATGGTATCGGCAATGCTATATACATCCGCCTCGGCGGAATAAAATGAAACCCGGTAACTGGCGCAGCAGGCGCCGCAATCAAGACAGGGCTCATTTTTGTTAGCAATTTGTGGGTCAGCAATTTGCCTTTCTATAAAAACAGTATGAATGTCGATTCGACTACCTCTAAGGATGCTGCGCCATGCAGGGATTTAAAATCTGGGTTTTCACTTGCCAACCGGCTTCAGTGACAAAAACAATCCTCCAGATATTAACACTGCGCCAAGTAACAGGGATAAAGTCAGCGTTTCCCCCAGTACGGCAATGGCCAGTGATACCCCCACGATAGGCATCAGCGCAGTGAACATTGATGCTTTGGCCCCCAGTTGCTTTACTGCCAGGTTGAACAGCAGCACAGATACCACGCTGACCAGCAGACCCTGATAAACCGCCTGCACCGCAATTGCACCGGCATCAAGCTGGAACAGGCTGGTACCGGCAAAATAAAAATACACAGGCACATACAACAATCCACCCACCTGTACTACGCTGACCACTGCCAAGGGATTGGTATTCCAGCGTCGCATGAGTACCGTATAAAACGACCACATCAGCGCAGCCAGCATGAACAGCAGGTCACCACGCCAGGCCTCGGTATAAGCAGTTGATGGTGCTTGCAGGATGCTGCCAGCCTTGACGATGATCACACCAGCCAGCAAAAGGCCAAGGCCCAGCATGGGGATGCCATCACGTTTGTCCAGCATCAGCTTTGCCAGCAGGGACGTGAACAAGGGCGTAAAAGCAGGGTAGATCAACGAACTGTGAGAAGCCGGCGCCCAGTGCAGGCCACCGACCAGTACCATGTTGTACAAAGGCCCGGCCAGCAATAGCAAGACCAAAGCCCTGGGCCAGCCCGTGCCAGCGGCATTCCTGGCGCCGGCCTTGATAAAGAAGGGCAGCATAAGTAGCCCACTGACCGCAAAACGCAATACTGTCAGGTCAAAGATATCGAGTGAAGCGCGGTAGCCAAAGCTGGCGACCACAGGTTGGGCTCCCCAGATCAGTGCCACCAGCAAACCGTAAATTAAGCCGACTGAGCCCATTGCGCTCATCCTTTATTGACGGAAGTTTTCAAAGCACGGAGTAATCGTTATTACGCAAATCTGTCAACAGCATGTGACCGGGCGCATGGGTAATGCACAGCTCCGGTCTGGCATGCATCAGTGCCGCTTGTGGTGTGACGCCACAAGCCCAGAACACCGGCAGCTCACCTTCATTAATGTTCACCGCATCACCATAATCTGGCTGCGCAAGATCCCTGATACCTATCAGCGCCGGGTCACCTATATGTACTGGCGCACCATGCACGCCAGGGAAGCGTGAGGTGATCTGTATCGCCCGTATCGCATCTGCCGCCTTCATCGGACGCATGGTTACTACCAGCGGGCCTTGAAATACGCCTGCGGGCGAGGTTGGCACATTGGTGCGGTACATAGGCACATTGCGCCCCTGTTCTATGTGGCGTATGCCTATGCCGTTTTCTATGAGCGAATGCTCAAAGGTGAAAGAGCAGCCGAGGGCAAATGTCACCAGGTCATCCCGCCAGATATCACGGATGTCCAAAGGCTCTGCCACCAGCTCACCGTTGCGGAACACTCGGTAAAGCGGCACGTCGCTGCGTATATCGAGATCAGCCCCAAGGAAGGGCAGGAAAGGGTCGCCCACCTCTGACACGGCAATCAAAGGGCAGGGTTTGGGATTTTTCTGGCAAAAGCGATGAAAGTCGCTGGCGTCTTTGGCTGGCAGTATCACCAGGTTGACCTGCACATAGCCTTGCGCAAGACCCGAGGTCTCTTTGCGCCACTCGCCGCGGCGTATGGCAAGGCGTAATTCTGCAGGTGACTTGGACGGGGATGAAAGTGCGGACATGGGCGGCTCCATAAAAGGTGAATAGTGAAGGGCTTATCAATAAGTCATGACAACTCGGGGCTTCAGGGCTGATAGAGCCAGTATAAAATGCAGCCTTGATAGAAGATAATTGAAGTTATTGCCAATAGTTGATAAGATTTATCTATCATGCGACCTTCACTACAACAACTGGAAACCTTTTACTGGATAGCCCGTCTGGGTGGTTTTCATGCGGCGGCCAAACACCTGCACCTGACCCAGCCGACGATCAGCGCCAGAATCCAGGAGCTTGAAGACATTCTGGGATTGAAGCTGTTTGAGCGCGGTGGCCACCGTGCCGTCATTACACCAGTAGGGCGTGACGTACTGGTGCAGGCAGAAAAAATGCTGCGCCTGTCTGATGACCTCGAACAAATCAGCAAGCGGCGCAACCCCATGCGTGGCCTGTTGCGCCTGGGGGCGAATGAATCGACCGCCATGTCTGGCTTGATCGAATTGCTGGGGCGGCTAAAAGCCCAGTACCCCGATGTACGCATAGAGCTGACCATCGATGTGGGGGCCAATCTCAGCCGCAAACTCAATGCCCGTGAACTTGACATCGCCATCCTCAGTGACCCTGTCTCTGCACCGCACGTCGTTGATGTAGCAATAGGCCATGTCGATCTGGCGTGGGTGGCATCTACCCAAACTGTCCTCAATGAGCAAGCCTTGCACCCGGCAGGCATGGCGTCATTACCTGTCGTCGCCATGCCTTCACCAACGACGATCTGCAATGTCGTCATGGAATGGTTCAGGTTGGCAGGCCATGAACCAGAAAACCTCAGCATCTGCAATTCCATGGCGATGATGATCAAACTCGTGGCAGCAGGTCACGCTATTGCCGTGCTGCCACGATCCGTGGTTGATGCAGAAATCAAGAGTGGAATCATCCGCACCCTGACAGTCAAACCACCGCTCAATCCACTGATGTATTACGTTTCCTATTTACGGCAAGAGCAGGGGCTGGCAGATGGCAACCTCGTCACCATGGCCCGTGAAGTATTGCAGCAAAGCGGCTTATTGTTACCTCTGACGTTACCCTGACCTTAGCCCTGACATTGCCCCTGCCACGTTAAAACCATCAGCCCGCTGCGGCATCGATTGCGCACAGATGTGCGCAGAATCCACGAACGCTTCGTGCATTTGGTTCCTCAAAATTCCACATTCAATCCCTTAATTTGCGCTTCTGTCTCAATCTGCCAACTTGCAAATCAGGTATTGCCTATATTGCGCCATGTGCTTGCAATCAAGCGGCACCGGCGAGGCAATAAACCTGCTTTCGCACAGTTATTACCAGTTTGCAGATCTCTCCATGAGTGGGTCTGGGTTTCTTAATCCTGAATCAGAAAGCACAACGAACATGAAAAAAACTTACCGCCTTCTCCCTGCGAAATTACTGATGGCAACACTGGCACTCGGTGCAATTCAGGCGCACGCAGCAACATCCATGTCAGACGCAGATATTCTGAACCTCCTCAAGCAGCGTGTTGATACAGACAAAAAAGCGGTAGGTCTGGTAGTCGGCATCGTCGATGAAAAAGGCAGCCGCGTGATCAGCTACGGCTACGCCAACCTCGCCGAACGCCGCCCTGTCGATGCCGATACCTTGTTTGAAATTGGTTCCATCACCAGCGCATTTACCGGTGTGGCCATGATGGATATGGCAGAGAAAAGTGAAGTCAGACTGAAAGAACCCATCGAGACTTATCTGCCTGACGGCGTCAGAATACCCTACTATGAAGACAGGAAAATCACGCTCTCTGACTTGTCCTCACATCGCTCCGGCTTGCCTGCTGTGCCTGGCACCCCAGGCACAGGTACCGACAATCCCTATGCAGGTTTCAGCACCAATAAAGCCTATGAATTCTTGGCCAGCTACCAGATGAGATACGATGTCGGTAGCCGTTATCTGTATTCCAGTTTTGGTAATGGCCTGCTGGGTCAGGTATTAAGTCAGCGCGCAGGTACCGACTATGACACTCTGATCAAAAACCGCGTAACCACACCACTGGGAATGACAGCTACCAGCGTTAACCTCAATGCAGACTTGCAAAAGCGCATGGCAACAGGCTATAGCAGCAAGGCACAATTTGCCGTAGCACCCGCCTGGAACTTCAGCGCCTTCGAAGGTGCGGGCGGCTTGCACTCGTCTGCCAATGACATGCTCAAGTTCCTCGCTGCCAATATGGACCAAGCCAAGACACCCTTGAACGGCACTATACGCAAATTGCAAATGCCCTTTGAAATAGGCAACCGTCTCTTGCTGGTCTGGGGTGGCTATAACAATAAATTTGACAGCGCTATCCTGGGTCTTGAAGGCAAGACAGGCGGCTACAGCAGCTACATCGCCTTCGATAAAAAAGCAGGCAAAGGCGTCGTGATATTATCGAATGCCGATGTCAGCGTGGCTGATATCGGCAACAAGATTATCAATACAGATTTTCCGCTGGCGCAATAAACTGAAGGCTGGAGGCAGAACTGTCTGCAGCCTTCAGCGAAAAAAACGCATTAAAAAATGGAATGACATCGCTACAGCAAACATTGCAATTCAGTAGCCATATCAGGATGCGACCCTTGGTCGCCATCCTGATAATTCACGTCCTGTTTTTCCTGGCTTTATCACGCAGTTACACTCAGCAGAAAGACAAAGCAGAGTTTGGAACCGCAGTAACTTTTCTGATGCCTGTTACGTCGCAAAAAGATTCATTGCCGCCAAAAAATGAGCATCGAAAAGTAGAGTATCAAGGTATGGAGCATCAAAAAGCAGATGATCAAAAGCTGCCACCTGCGACCAAAAAAGCATCTGTGCAAACACCAAGTTCGGCTGTGCGCCCGGCACCCATCGAGAAATTGCCCACACCTACGGCACCAGCAAAATCATTTGCCGACATAACCGCTGGCACCGAAACAGAAGTGCCCGCCAAAGCCGCTGTCAGTCTTGCCCAGCTTCGCTCGCAGGCAACATCAATAGCCAGGGAATCAGCACAAGCGGAGGGCAGTGAATCCGGCTATACCGGTATTCTTGGTGATTACTACGGCAGCTATAACGGCGCCGATGCAGGCACGTTTTATATCCACGTCGATCACGCCGGTAATATCTTCGGCTCTGCCGATTCAGGCACAGCCCACAGCAGCTTCACGATCACCGGTAAAGTATCAACAAATGGTGTCGTGCAAATGACAGGGAAGGGCCTGGCAGGATCAGCGAGTTTTGATGGCAAAATCAATCTCAAGACAGGTGGCGTCTCTGGACACTGGAATTTGACGGGATTTGGAAGAGGGCAGTTTACAGGTCAACGCGCTAAAGCTGTCGGTGGTAGGGGTAATTGATGGAATAATCTAGAGCAGTTTAACTATTTAAAGAGCTCGCTCAGAACAGATACAAAATTGAGAAAATCTATAGAAAAGTTGATACTAATGCAGTGATAATGTCTAATGTAGATTTAATCTTAAACTATACAGGCAACGAGGTTACAAACAGTGAGTTCACTCGCACAGTAGCCTGACATTAGTAGATTGATCCGGATGCTATTAAGAAAAAAACTAGGAGCAGTATTACATTAGTAAGTTTTGGCGCTAAGGCCATTACGAGAAACTAAATACGTCCGCACATTCTTATTAGCCCTTTTTGGTTTTCATCATAAGCGATTAAAAATTTTATTCTGCCAATATGATAACGATGTTGGGCTGATTAAGCATCTGCCCAACTTAACTGATAACCTTCCTTATTTGAAAATAGGAAGCTTACGAAGTTCTTTTGCTAGTAGTGTTTGGGGTTCAGTTGGATAAAGCTCCACGCTTCGAGCTGCACGGATACCCACATAGAAACCATAATCAAGCATTAGTGCGATATATCTTTCACCAGCAACTCTGGGTGTTGTACCTTCATTTAAAACATGTACTAATCGAAGGGCAATGAGTTTTTGCACTAATTTGAAGTCCTCATCACTATTATTTATTTTTATTAAAAACGAATTTTTACGTTTTTCGATTATACAAAATGCTTTTATCTTCTCAAGCATCTGATTGACTTGATCTAAAGCGTCAGCCGTATCTTTAGATATATCTTGAAGCTTTCGCTCAGCCATATCTGAAGAAGCTTCATTAACACTAATAAGAGTTACTGTCTTTTGATCTTTGATATTTGCTTTATTAATTGCTTGGGTGAACAAACTTAATGCATCGCGCGGCACACCTGCCGCAACAAGAACTAAACGAGATAAAACTGCATCAGATGCTAAATAAAGTATATTCGGAAGTCCGCAATATTGAGCATGTGCATTAAGTATACTTACGATGTGGGTTTTAGAACGATCAGGCATCGTAAGATTTAGATCTAGTTTTAAAACTTGTGCATCATGTGTGGGTTGTAATCCAGACTGTATTGATGGATCCCATGTCCTCGTGAACTGTTCGATGCCAGATAATTTGATAAAAGTATTATTTCCTCTGGAAATTGAATAAATGGTATTTAATATTTGAGGTTGTAATTCTTCTGAAACCACATGGAAATCATCAAGAAAAATCGTATATGGCTTTTCTGATTTCGCAAAGGATTGAATTTGTCTTCTGATTTTAGGAACAAGTTTGTTTACCTTGGCAGCAATATTTGCCGATTCTGATACCCCAATTTTCTCTAGAAGTTCAATCATCTCTGAAAAATCTGAATCTCCCTGGGAAATATTTTCTATATTCGAAAGTATATCTATGAGGATGTCGCAAATGACATCCTCATCTTTCCTGGATGAGTAGGTTTGCATGGCTACCCACGAATATGGAAATTTTTTGGCATCTAACTTATGCATTGCATAAGCAAGTAAACTTGATTTCCCAGCTCCTCTACGGCCATAAACAATATGATTTGCTGAACTTATGATCTCTTGTTCAAAATTTGTCACGGATGCAGTGTATCTATCAAAAAAAGCGTCTCCGAAACTGTGCTTGTCGATAGTTAAGCTTTCAGAAATGGCTTTTTGTAAGAGCTTGGTTTCCGGAATAACTAATACATCTTTAGGTTTAGACAAACGATTTGAAATTACACACCTACCGTAAAACAAGTGATCTTCGTCAAGTGTTCTTTCTATGTCTTCAAGAATTTTATAGAATCGAGTATTTTCATGAGCAAATTCGAATACTAGAAATTCCCCGTCAGGTCGTGATTTGATTTGATAACTTGGACGAATTCCTCCAAGACGGAGAGTGAATTTGTCGATAACATCATTTGCAGCAATTTCAACATCGGAATTGATCGTCATACGTGAATACCTTTCTGTGCAAGGAACGCTTTTGCGTCCTCAACGAATTCCTCTAAAGTAGATTGAGCGTTGTCCTGACTTATTAGCAGATTACTTTCGATCGCAAGATGGCTATAGTCAGCAAGATTTCTATCTTCTCTCAAATTTTTTAATTTAAGACTGTAGATTGATACATTATTTAGCATCTGCGGAAGTTCATTGACTTTTTGATGATCACTGCTATCGGTCGAAAATATTCCTCCATCGACTATCGATATAGCTCTTCGAATATTGTAGGCAGCGTAATATAAGCGAGAAATCTTTTGGCGCCAGTTTGCTCTATCTACCGACTTTGCAAAGACAAAATGGGAATAGCCTAAGGCAAACAGACCTTTCGCTTCATCATTAACGGCGGTTCTTATTTTATCTAATTCTGCTTCAGTAAGAATTCCGGATAGGTTTCTTATGAGTTTCGCAGGGTTTGCAGATGCGATAAAAATATGTGGTTCTATAAGCCCTTTAGCCATTAGTTATTTCCCCCACGAATCCTTCAAAGTCGTCACCCGGTTAAACACCGGTTTCCCAACAACTGAATCCACACGGTCCGCCACAAAATAACCATGGCGTTCAAACTGCAAACGCGTATCCGGCGTGATCGTTGCCAGGCCAGGTTCTACATAAGCACGTACTACTTCCAGTGCATCCGGGTTCAGCAGGGCCATGAAGTCTTTACCGCCGGCATCGGGGTTTGCGTCTGTGAATAAGCGGTCGTACAGGCGAACTTCGGCTTCCAGTGCGTCGGCGGCGTTGACCCAGTGCAGGTTGCCTTTGACTTTGTAGTTGGCGCTGCCTTCTGTACCGGATTTGCTGTCGGCAAAGTAATTGCAATGAACGGCGATGACGTTGCCGTTTTCATCCTTGTCGCAGCCTGTGCATTCGACCACATAGCCGTAACGCAGGCGCACTTTATTACCTGGGAAGAGGCGGAAGTAGCCTTTGACGGGTTCTTCCATGAAATCTTCCTGTTCTATCCACAGCTCTTTACCTATCGTGAATTCGCGATTGCCGAGTTCTGGGTGGTGCGGGTGGATAGGTGCGGTGCAGGCGATGTTTTCGCCTTCCGGGAAGTTGTCGATGATGAGCTTTAGCGGGCGCAGTACGGCGGTGGCGCGTGGTGCCTTGGGGTCAAGGTCTTCGCGCAGGCAGCCTTCCAGCGTGCTGTAGTCTATCCAGCCATCAGAGCGGGTCACGCCTATGCGTTCGCAGAACAGTTGCAGGGATTCTGGCGTGTAGCCGCGGCGACGTATGCCGACGATAGTAGGCATGCGCGGGTCGTCCCAGCCGGTGACGATGTTTTGTTCTACCAGTTGACGCAGCTTGCGTTTGCTGGTGACGACATAGGTCAGGTTCAGGCGGGCGAATTCATATTGTTGCGGTACTGGTTTTTTGAAGAAACCACCTTCGGCAGCGCGTTCTATGATCCAGTCATAGAAAGGGCGGTGATCCTGGAATTCCAGCGTGCAAATCGAATGCGTGATGTTCTCTATCGCATCAGACAGCGGATGCGTGTAGTCATACATAGGGTAGATACACCATTTGTCACCAGTACGGTGATGATGGGCATGGCGTATGCGGTAGATGGCCGGGTCGCGCAAATTCATGTTCGGGGACGCCATGTCTATCTTGGCGCGCAGGATGTGTTCGCCATCCTTGAATTCACCTGCCTTCATGCGACGCAGCAAGTCCAGTGACTCGGCTGGTGCACGGTCACGGAAAGGCGAGTTCACGCCTGGTTTGGAGAAGTCACCACGGTTGGCCGCCATGTCGGCAGCGCTTTGGCTATCGACATAGGCCAGACCAGCGCCGATCAGGTATTCGGCGATTTCATACAGACGGTCAAAATAGTCACTCGCATAGTGCAGGTGTTCTTCACCTTTGTTGTTCCAGTCAAAGCCCAGCCATTTGACGCTGTCCATGATGGTGTCGACATATTCCTGGTCTTCTTTCTCAGGATTGGTATCATCAAAGCGCAGGTGGCAGCGGCCAGCGTAATCGCGTGCCAGGCCAAAGTTCAGGCAAATCGATTTTGCATGGCCGATGTGCAGGTAACCATTCGGTTCAGGTGGGAAGCGGGTGATGACTGTCGGCAGGCCATCACGTGCGTATTTGCCAGCAGCCTGGTCATTGTCGATGATGGCGCGCAGGAAGTTGGAGACGGGTGCTGGTGTTGCATTATCGTTATTTTTTATATCTTTGCTCATGGCTAATCACTGTTGTGAACCTTGTAAGGCACTTTATAAATAGGGAGATGACAAGCATTTTACCGTAGCGCAGCATGGATGGCGCGAAGTTTGCTGGTGGATTGCTTGCAGTTTGTTCCTGCATGGGCAGGAATGCCTGCCCGATTTATGGTATCAAAGCCAGTGTACCCTAAAATCTGGACTATTTGGCAATGCCAAATCTACATTTCGCTGGATTCTACGCGGTTCCGTCCACAATTCTTGGCATGATAAAGGGCATTATCAGCCCGCTTCATCATCTCATTGATATTGTCTGGATGGTAATAGCTGGTGACCCCAAAGCTGGCGGTTTTTTTGCCGACCACCTCGAATTCATGGTTAGCAATGGCGCAGCGCAGTTTTTCTGCAGTGGCTATTGCTGCATGGATCGTGGTTTCGCGGAAGATAACTAAAAATTCTTCGCCACCCCAGCGGCCCACTGCATCCATGCTGCGTACGTGGTCTTGCAGGATGCGGGCAATATTAATAAGAACCTGGTCACCGGTCTGGTGGCCATGGGTGTCGTTGACTTGCTTGAACAGGTCAATATCGACAATCGCAAGTGAAAAGCTGGTGCCATAACGCTGGCTGCGCTGGTGTTCTTCATCTAGTATTTGTTCGAGCTTCAGGCGGTTATACAGGCCGGTGAGCCTGTCGGTGCTGGACAGTAGCTCCAGGTCATGGTTGCGCAACTCCAGTTCGCGGGTGCGGGCGACGACCAGGTTTTCCAGGTTGGCGTTGACTTCCATCATGGATTTATGGCTGCCTTCGAGCTTCTCCGCCATCTGGTTAAAACCTGCTTCCAGTTCCTGCAATTCACCGCCAGAATTTGCGGTGATGCGGGTATCGAGCTCGCCTTTTTCCATACGGTGTACGCCATCAAGCAGGCGTGATAGTGGCCTTGTCAGGTCACGGCTCATGCGCATCGCGAGTATTGAGGCGCACACCGTACCCACCAGGCCTATCAATACGCTGAGGGCGACAAAGACATTCTTGGACTGGTGGCTGGCATGGGTGCTCAACTCCAGATAGACCCGGCCCAGCAGCTTTTGTTTGATAGCTTTGTCATTCGGGATGCGGTCAAACAAGTCGAAGGCATCGGCTTCAGACTTGCCTTGGTAAATCGGGGCGGCAAAGATCAGTGACTCATGGTCGCCGCGCAAGATTTTGCCATTGTCGGCGGCTTTGGCATGTTCCGGCCCCAGTTTGCTGGGTTTGCCACTGACAGCCAGTACTTTATTGTCAGCATCGGTGATCACCACGGCTTTGGCGTCATCTTCTTTCATGACTGATTGTGTCAGGGCTTGCAAGACTTCACGGTTGCCGGAGAATGCGCCATATTCACTGGCCGGTGCCAACTGACGGGTGATGACGGTACCGCGGGCCTTGATGGCACCATCAATTTCAGTAATGCCGACGATGACAACCAGCAGTACCAGCAGGGCAGAAATGACCCAGACCGGGGCCAGCGCCAGGAATAATATGCGATGGGCGAGTGGCCAGTTTTTCATTGGACACGCTCCGGCAATGATTTGATTTTGCGTGTCAGGCTGACTTCATCTTCCATTTCCAGGCTCAGTGAGCGGCTGACCTGGGTATTGATATTGACACTGAAGTGGCGTGGATATTGTGGCAGCGGCAGGTAGCCATTATTTGGCAATGTGGCGATAATCTCTGCTACCTGCTGGGCAATCTGGGGAGCAGAGCTATAGACGCCTGCCAGCGCACCGGCCTTGACATAGGCGGCAGAAAAACCGAATAGCGGCACTTTTTGCCGGTAACTGGTCAGCAAGATGCTGGGGATATTATTGCGGTTGTAAATGGCGGCATCGGGCAGGGCCAGCAGGCTGTCGCTATTGTTCAGCAAGCGGCGCAGGGCGGGCAGCAATTCAGAATCATCGGTGACGGTTTCAACATTGATTTGCATCTCCATCTCTTTTGCGATGGCTGATAGGCCGACCAGCATCTCATTGCCGTCTTTGCTGAGTAATAATCCCACGCGGTTGCGGCCTGGCATGCTGGTGCGTATCAGGCCCAGTTGCCGGTACCACGGCTGGTCAAAATAAATCGCCGAGAAATGATGCGGGTCCTGGTGGCGGCCATATTGCTTTGCTATTTTTTGAAAGGTATTACGTGGCACCAGCACGCTCAATACCGCCATGGCAGGCGGCTTTTGCGCCATGGCTGTCATGGCCGGTGTGCCAACAGCAATCAGCAGATGATTGTTGGCATTGCGCGGCACATCTTCTGCCTTGTAGGTGCTCAGGTTCAAGACCTTGATGGTATTTTTTGCGTTGCCTTGTCCCTGCGCCAACAGACTGCTTAACTGACTGGAAAATTCAGTATAAGCAGAGCCTTCCTCGCTCAGCAGGATGGTGATGTTGTCCAGTGCCAGAACAGTTTGCCCATACAGCAAACTCAGGATCAGGCCCAACAAATTGACTATATACCGCAGATGCCTCGTTGACTGCCAATGCATGGTCACATGTCCAGTCTGAGATTCAGCCTCAGCGCCCGGCCTGGCAATTCATTGTCGTGCCGGTACTCAAAATACCGGGAATCGGTCAGGTTTTGGGCAATCAGCGAACACTCGGCAGACTTGCCACCGAGCTTGAACTGGTAATTGAGTCTGGCATCCACACGCTTGTTACCGTCGATGAAATAGCCACGGTTTTCGCGTGGGTTAAAGTCGGTGGAATTGAATTTGGTTTGTGCCATCTGGTAAGCCACCAGACTGCCACTCCACTGTTCATTGACTTTATGGCTGAGCATGATGTTGTGGTTGTATTTAGGTAGTGAATCGCTATACACGACGCCATTCACATTGTCACTTTTTACGCCACCACCAGAGAGGCCATAAATAAGCCGCGTTTTGTCTGTCAATTGCGCCTTCAATTGCAATTCATAACCACGCATGATGGCAGTGCCTGCATTCAGATTACCGCCCGCAGCAGAGCGCCTGTTCCTGACATCAATCAACTGGCTGTAGTCATCATAAAATAAGCGAAAATCCACATCGAGGTTGCCGTATTTACCGATATAGCCTATCTCGCTTGATTTGACTCTTTCAGTCTGCATTTCCGGCAAAGTCGGGTACAGGTTTGCGCTGCGCCAGTAATTGTCATAAGTTTTTTCATAGACAGAAGGCGAGCGCGTGGCGCGTGAATGGCTGAGGCGCAGGGTATGGCCGGGTTGTACATGCCAGTTGACTGCCACTCTGGGCGTAGTGTCTGTACCGGTATAGGTATTGTTTTCTATCATGCCGCCGATATTGAAGACCAGGTCAGGGCGGGCGCGCCATTCAAGATTGCCAAAAAAACGGCGCAAGTGATAAGGAAAATCGCCATACAGATACTGGTTGTCACCTACGCCAAGATAGTAAGGTGCATACGTCTGGTCATAGCGTATGCTGCCGCCCCACACCAGACGGGCGTTTGTGAATGGTGAAAAGGTGTGCTGCACCTCCAGGTCATAGCGCCGCAAGATGGCATCGCCATCACTGACACCGTCTGAATCCTTGAGGCGTGCATACACTCTTTCTACCGTGTGAAAGGCTTGCACAGACAATTCGCCACCACCTTCAAGGGCGCGACGCCAGTGCAGCATTTCAAAATGGTTTTCTGCCCGCCTGCTGATGGCGGAGACATTATTGTATTCACCGACTTCACGCGGACCACCGTTATAACCGAACTGGAATTCCAGGGTATCATCAGAATTGATCTGGTAATCGGCGCGCAGGTTCAGATTGTGTATGGTCTTATTGTCATACTTGTTCAGGTTCCAGAAGGTGAAGGCAGAAGTTGGCTTCTTGATGGTGTCATCTTCGCCCTTGTCGTCCCTGATGCTGGCTGTCAGCCGGTAGCTTAATGCACCAGTCTTGCCACCATAGCGCAAGATGCCTTCCTTGCGGCCATTGCCAAACGCCATGGACACAGTAGTACCTTGGGTCTCCGCCGGGTGGCGGGTGATGATATTGATGACGCCGGAATATGAATTGGCGCCGTAACTGGCAGAGTCTGGCCCACGTATGACTTCTATGCGTTCTATGTCATCAAGTACTATAGGCAAGTCGCTCCAGTTCACACCACCAAACAGGCTGGCATACACAGAGCGGCCATCGATCAGAACCTGCATGCGGTCTGAGGTCGTGGTGGTGACCATGCCATGGTAGGCAACCGTGCTGTCTGCTGAGTAATAGGGGTCGGCATGGTAAGCCACATACATGCCAGGCACCAGGCGAAAAATCTCGGACAAGTCCCACGCACCAGAGTCCTTGATCATTTGCCTGTCTATGATGGTGACGGCGACTGGTGCTTCATTGATGGGTTGTGACAGACGTGAGGCGGACAGCACCACAGGCATATCATCCAGAAATATCGATTCTTCACCGCCACCGGCCATCGCTACCTGATGCAGAAAGGAAAAAAACAGGGCGGCGCAGCCAGCACGCCTGTACGAGCGCTTGCCAGAATAGTTGCTATGGATGCGGAGTTTTTTTTCTGCTAACAAGTTATGCCCCAGAGCCAGAAAATGCATTGATTTAGAGTAACACAGCACAGGCTGGCGAACGTAGCTTAAATGCAAAGACGAGAGTCACAAGACCTCTTTACGTCCCTGAATTTGTTGTTTTTAGGGCTCAGATTTTTGGACATGGGGCCTTATTTAGAATTTGCATAATAGCCAAATTAAAACCTTGTTTATTGACGGCATGATGAATTAGCTTGTGTGAATGCTCATTAAATTAAAGTTAAATTAATAGGACTTACGCAAAAAAAGTGAGCTATTTTAAAAATGATGTAAACCCAAAGCAGCTTTCAAGTCAGTACACTAAGGGACATGACATCAAAACGTCCGAGCCGACTGGATTACTGCCAATACTTG